>NZ_BAAAEP010000031.1:1488-45860 GCF_039523075.1 Caenispirillum bisanense | reverse complement strand
GATCGACCTCAACCAGTCCGCCGCCCGCGCCGGGGGGGGGGGGGGGGGGGCGGACGGAGGTGACGTCAGGGTCAGTCCCAACGGATCTCGTCGGCGTAGACGTACAGGTTGTTCACCTGGCAGTAGTCGACGTCATAGTCGAAGTAGCTGCCGTCGGCGAAGGTGACCTGGCTGCGGACCACGCACTCGCCCTCGGCGGTGCCGAAGTCCATTTCGAATTCGTCGCCCGGCTTCACCTGCTGCTTCAGCCAGTTGCCGCTCCAGGCTCCCCCTTCCTGGGTGCGGAATCCGGTGATGACCTCGTTGGTCTGGTTGAGGAGGCCGAAGGTCCAGCTGCCGGCGGCGGCCGGCAGCGCCGAGCCCACGACGACAGCCGCCGCCAGGGCGGCGGCAATGAAGGTCCGCATAGAGTTATTCCCCCAATGACAGGTTCACGCGCCCCACCGGCGCGCCACGAACGGGTGTGTTCGTGTCCCGACTATACACGTAGAAGTGAGGCGGCTTGAAGGCGGTGATTGGGGCATTTGTGCGGCCTCCGGGCCGGGGGGTGATCCGCCCCGGCGGCGCCGTCGTATCCTCCACTGACACGGTTCCGGCCGCCGTCTTTCCGGGTGATCGGCGGCGCGGGGCTTTTCCCCGGGTGACCGCGCCGCCGGCCGGAAGGCGCCGGACCGTGTCAGCCCCCTCCTGGCTCTCCAGCCCGTCCGGTCCGTGCCATGCCATGGCCCATCGCAAGCCCCACCTGCCGACGAAGCTCTGCCGCGGCTGCGGCCGTCCCTTCGCCTGGCGGCGCAAGTGGGCGCGGGTGTGGGCGGAGGTGGTCTGGTGCTCCGACCGCTGCCGCCGCAGTCGCGGGCGGCCGCAGGAGGCGGGGGATGGCGATGAGGGGGAGGCCAAGGCCGGGGCGCGGTGAGGGGCTGGTTGGCCGAGCGGCGTCTTGCGGGTGAGGTATGTTATGATATAACAAAACATACACTGCCGCCGTCCTGTTGGTCCTTGCCCATGCCTGCTTCCCTTCTGCTGGTGCCGCCGGTCGAGGTGCCGCCGCCCGCCACCGTCATTTCCGACGCCGCCGTCGGCCTGCCGCCGGGGCGGGTGGTGGAGGCGCACAGTCTGGCGGCGCTGGACCGCATCCGGGATCCCGACATCGCCCTCTGCCTGATCGAGCGGCCGCTGTCCGCCGCCTTCGACCGCTGGCTGGACGGGCTGCCGGCCGAGGCGCTGCCGACGGTGCGGCTGACGGTGGCGCCGGTGCGGGTGATGCAGGCGCTGGCGCCGGTGTTCGACCGCAGCGGCCTGCCGCCGGGCGCCTTCCGCCGCCAGCTGCTGGCCGACATCGCCCTGCTGGTGCGCCGCTTTGCCGATGTGGCCGGGGTGGCGGAGGTCGACCTGCGGCTGGAGGCCATCGACACCGACGCCTGCTGGAAGTGGCATGTGGACTGGGTGCCGCTGCGCCTTGTCGCCACCTATCGCGGCCCCGGCACCCTGATCGCCGACCCCCGCCGCCCCGACCGGGCAACGCCGCTGCGCCGCCATCAGGTGGCGCTGTTCAAGGGCGAGACGTGGCGGCCGGCAACGGTGGCGCCGGTGGTCCACCGCTCGCCGCCGGTGGCCGGCAGCGGCGTGACCCGGCTGTTCCTGTGCCTGAACCTGCCGGAGGGGGAGGGCGGCGGCTGAGGTCAACCCCGCGCTCGACAGGCGCGGGGTGGCTTTCGTATTATCCGCTCCCCATCTCACCGTGTCGCTTCGCGGACGCGGGCGCCGTGGTTTTGCGCGGACGCCGGGCCGCCCTCAGGATGCCGGAACACCGATGACCAAACAGTACCCCGAAATCCAGTCCAGCCCGAGCTTCCCCAAGCTTGAGGAACAGACCCTCGAATTCTGGAAGCGGGAAAAGATTTTCGAGCGGTCGGTGTCGAGCCGAGACGGCGGCAGCGAGTTCGTGTTCTACGACGGCCCGCCGTTCGCCAACGGCCTGCCGCACTATGGCCATCTGGTCACCGGCTACGTGAAGGACACCGTGCCGCGCTACCAGACCATGCGCGGCCACAAGGTCGACCGCCGCTTCGGCTGGGACTGCCACGGCCTGCCCGCCGAGCTGACGACGGAGAAGGAGATCGGGGTTTCCGGCCGTCAGGCGATCCTGGATTACGGCATCGAGAAGTTCAACGCCGCCTGCCAGACCTCCGTCCTGCAGTTCACCAGCGACTGGGAATACTACGTCACCCGCCAGGGCCGCTGGGTCGACTTCGAGAACGACTACAAGACCATGAACATCGACTTCATGGAGTCGGTGCTGTGGGCGTTCAAGACCCTGTGGGAGAAGGGCCTGGTCTACGAAGGCCACCGCGTCGTGCCCTACAGCTGGGCCGTGCAGTCGCCGCTGTCCAACTTCGAGACCCGCCTCGACAACTCCTACCGCGAGCGCGAGGACCCGGCGATCACCGTCGGCTTCACCCTGGTGCCGCGCGAGGGCGACGCCGCGCCGCTGAAGCTGCTGGCCTGGACGACGACGCCCTGGACCCTGCCGTCCAACCTCGCCCTGGCGGTCGGCGCCGACATCGAATACGCCGTGCTGGAGAAGGACGGCGAGCACCTGATCATCGGCGCCCAGACGCTTGGCCGCTACAAGAAGGAACTGGGCGACCTGCCGCGCGTCGGCACGGTCACCGGCCGTGATCTGGCCGGCCGGTCCTACCAGCCGCTGTTCCCGTGGTTCGCCAAGACCGCCAACGCCTTCCGCGTCATCACCGCCGACTTCGTCGACGTCTCCGAGGGTTCGGGCACCGTCCACCTCGCGCCGGGCTTCGGCGAGGACGACTTGCTCGTCTGCGAGAAGGAAGGCATCCCGCTGGTGGTGCCGGTGGACAGCGAGGGCAAGTTCACCGCCGAGGTGCCGGACTACCACGGCATGCTGGTGTTCGACGCCAACAAGCCGATCATCCAGGAACTGAAGGCGCAAGGGCGCGTCGTCAAGCACGAGCAGTACCGCCACAACTACCCGCACTGCTGGCGCACCGACACGCCGCTGATCTACAAGGCCATCAACAGCTGGTACGTGAAGGTTTCGGCCTTCAAGGACAAGATGGTCGAGGTCAACAAGGGCATCAACTGGACGCCCTCGCACGTCCGCGACGGCCTGTTCGGCAACTGGCTGGAGAACGCGCGCGACTGGAACATCAGCCGCGCCCGCTTCTGGGGCACGCCGCTGCCCATCTGGAAGTCGGACGATCCGCGCTATCCGCGCGTCGACGTCTACGGCAGCCTGGACGAGATCGAGCGCGACTTCGGCGTGCGGCCCGACAACCTGCACCGCCCTTTCATCGACGAGCTGGTGCGGCCGAACCCCGACGACCCGACCGGCAAGTCGATGATGCGCCGCATCGAGGACGTGTTCGACTGCTGGTTCGAGTCGGGCTCCATGCCCTTCGCCCAGGTGCACTACCCGTTCGAGAACAAGGAGTGGTTCGAAGGCCACTTCCCCGGCGACTTCATCGTGGAATACGTCGCCCAGACGCGCGGCTGGTTCTACACTCTGGTGGTGCTGTCGACGGCGCTGTTCGGCAAGGCGCCGTTCCGCAGCTGCATGTGCCACGGCGTCGTGCTGGACGAAAACCGCCAGAAGCTGTCCAAGCGGCTGAAGAACTACCCGGACCCGGTGGACATGTTCAACACCTACGGGTCCGATGCGCTGCGCTTCTACATGATGGGCTCGCCGCTGCTGACCGGCGGCGATCTGGCGCTGGCCAAGGACGGCCGCGACATCGCCCAGACCCAGCGGCAGGTGGTGATCCCGCTGTGGAACGCCTATTACTTCTTCACGCTCTACGCCAATGCGGAAGGGGTGAAGGCGAAGATCGCCACGGGCTCGGACAACGTGCTCGACCGCTACATCCTCGGCAAGACGCGCCGCTTCGTGACCGACGTGCAGAAGGCGCTCGACGTCTACGACATCCCCGGCGCCTGCGCCGCGCTGCCGCCGTTCATCGACACGCTGAACAACTGGTACATCCGCCGCTCCCGCCCGCGCTTCTGGGCCGAAGGCGGCAAGGTGGACCAGGCGGCCTTCGACACCCTCTATACGGTGCTGGTGACGGTGTGCAAGGCGGCGGCGCCGCTGCTGCCCTTCCTGACCGAAGCCATCTACAAGGGCCTGACCGGCGAGGAGAGCGTGCATCTGGCCGACTGGCCGGAGGCCGAGGCCCTGCCGGCCGAGACGGATCTGCTCGACACCATGGATCTGGTGCGCGAGATCGCCTCGGCGACGCTGGCCTTGCGCGAAACCGCCAACAAGCGCGTTCGCCTGCCGCTGCCGGAACTGACGGTGGCGGTGCCGAAGGTGGAGCGTCTGCGGGCGTTCGAGGATGTCATTCGTGACGAGGTGAACGTCAAGGCGATCACCCTGTCGGACAACCCGCACGCCTACGGCACCCAGTCGCTGCACGTGAACCCCAAGATCGGCGCCCGCATCGGCAAGGCCATGCGCGACGTCATGGCGGCCGGCAAGGCGGGCGAGTGGACGCTCACCGACGCTGGCACGGTGGAGATCGCTGGTCAGGTGCTGGCGGGCGATGACTTCAGCTTGCGCGTGCTGACGGCGGAGGGCGTCCACTCGGCGACCGTCGCCCGCGGCCACGGCGTGGTGATCCTGGACGTGACGGTCACCGACGACCTGGAGCGCGAGGGTCAGGCCCGCGACCTCATCCGCCTCGTGCAGATGACCCGCAAGGACGCCGACCTGCACATCTCCGACCGCATCGTCCTGACGGTGGCGGCGCCCGAGGGCCTGCGCCCGGCGCTGGAGCAGTTCGGCGAGACGGTGAAGAAGGAGACGCTGGCCGTCGACCTGCGCCTGACCGACGACCTGTCGGCCGCCGGCCATGTGTCGGAGCACGACATGCAGGGCCAGACGGTGAAGATCGGCGTCACCCGCGCGGAGACGGCGGCGGCGTAAGCCGGTGCCTTCGGTGACGTGAGGAAGGAAAAGCCCGGTGCCGGTCGACGGCGCCGGGCTTTTTCGTGTTCGGGCGGTGGCTGCGCCGGTTACTGGCAGACGAAGCGGGCGATGACGCCGTCGTCGAGCTGGCGGGTTTCCACCAGATCGGCGCCCTGGCCCATCTGGCCGCAGTAGTAGGCGGCGTCTTCGCCGGCGCTGGCCAGTTCATCGGCGCCGCCGACCACCAGGGTCAGGCTGTCCGGCTGGCGGGAGGCCACCTCGGGGCCGCCGCAGGCCGTCAGCAGGGCCGCGGCGGCGGCGAGGGAAAGCAGCAGGGGAAGCGGGGGACGGCGGCTCATGATCGCTCCTGCACCAGGGTGTTCCGTGCTGCAGCAACGCTTCTTCTACAGCCGCCGTCGCGGGTTCTTTCGGCTTACCGGCATTCCCAGCGGGCGATGACGTCCTCGCCGAGCGGCTGGCTCGACACCAGCACCGCCTGCTGGCCGCGGCGGGCGCAGTGGCTGTCGGCGGTGGAGCGGCTGCCGGCCACGGCGCCTTCGTCGGCCACCCGCAGCAGGATGGCGTCGGGGCTCTTGCCCACCACCTTGGCCCCGGTGCAGGCGGCGAGCGGCACGGCGGCGGCGCTGGCGAGCAGCAGGCAGACGGCGGAACGCAGGAAGGGCGGCATGGGCGGCTCCGGGGCTGGGGCGTCGAGGAGCAGACTATAGCGCGGCGGCAGGCCGGCGCGCACTCACCCTCACGGCGGCGCGGCGCGCACCGCCCGGTGGGGCAGGCAGTCGGCCAGCACCGGCAGCGCCGCCGCCAGGGCGGCCCGGGCCTGGCGCACCTGCCGCACCGTGCGCATCAGCGCCGGCAGGTCGCGCGGCCGTCGCAGGGCGGCGGTGAGCGAAGGCTCCCCCTGGCGCAGCAGGGCGGCGAAGGCGGCGGGCGGCATGTCGGCGTCGGCCGGGTCGCAGATGGCGCGCAGCACCACGCAGGGCAGGGCGCGCCGGGCCGCCACCTCGGCCACGCCCAGGCTTTCGGCATCGGCGGCGACGGCGGTGGTGGCGGCGAACAGCTCCCCCTTCTCGGCCGCCGACAGCAGCGGCCGCTCCACCCCCAGCACCAGTCCGGTCAGGGCCTGCGGCAGGCTGCGCAGCAGGTTGGTGCGCCAGACATCGTCGGTGACCAGCGGCCGGCCGCCCTGTTCCGGCATGACGCCCGACGCCACCAGCACCGCCGCCGCCGGCAGCGCCGGCGACAGGCCGGCGGCCAGCCCGAAGCTGACCAGCGCCACCACGCCCTGCTCGTCCACCAGTTCCTCGGCCAGATCCTCCGCCCGCCCGGCGATGCCGCCGCAGGAGGCAACGCGCAGCCCGAGCGCCCGCGCCAGCGCCGCATCGGCCTGGGTGCCGGTGACCACTCCGATGCCGAGCCGTGCGGGCACGCCTGACCCTCCCTGCCGGTGACATGATGCAGGCGCCGCTGCCTGTCCTGGTCCCGTCCATGGTCACGCTGCGGCGCAGGAATGACAACAACCGACCGACGGGTTCGGTTCATGGCTGCCCTGCACGGCGCGACAGCTCGCCTTCACGGTCAAGGACTTGCCGCGCCGCCCCCGGCGGCTGCACCACTCGGCCAAACGATCGTTTGAATCGAAGGCGGCCGAAAGGGCGGTTTTCTGCAACTTCCTTGCCGCCGGGCGCCGATGATTTTTGTGGATGTTGCTTGGAAACCCCTCTATACCGTGCCGCGCTGCAACATCCCATTTGCAGCGCACCGTCTAGAGAGAGGGGAAAAACAAGAATGGGACAGGAGTCTGTTGATCGGATTCTCGCGAATCCGCGGTTCCAGGAACTGGTGGCCAAGCGCAGCCGGTTCGCCTGGACGCTCTCGGCGATCATTCTGGTGGTCTTCTACGGCTTCATCCTGGTGGTCGCTTTCAACCCGCAGATCCTTGCCGTGCCGCTGGGCGAAGGCTGGACGCTGACGGTGGGCGTGCCGGTTGGGGCCGGCATCATCGTGCTGTCGTTCCTGCTGACCTGGGCCTACGTCGTGCGCGCCAACGGCGAGTTCGAGCGGCTGAACCGTGAAGTCCTTGAGGAGCTGACGCGATGAGCGCCCGCCTTCTGCCTGCCGTCGCGGCGGGCTCTGCGTTCCTGTTCGCCTCCCTGCCGGCGTGGGCCGCCGGCGCGCTGGACGGCGACGTGGAGAAGCAGTCGGTGAACATGACGGCCATCGCCATGTTCCTGGTCTTCGTCGCCGTCACCCTCGGCATCACCTACTGGGCGGCCCGCCGCACCAAGTCGGCCAAGGACTTCTACACCGCCGGCGGCGGCATCACCGGCTTCCAGAACGGCCTTGCCATCGCCGGCGACTACATGTCGGCCGCCACCCTGCTCGGCCTGACCGGCATGGTGTTCGCCACCGGCTATGACGGCTTCGTCTATTCCATCAGCTTCCTGGTCGGCTGGCCGATCATCCTGTTCCTGATGGCGGAGCGCCTGCGCAACCTCGGCAAGTTCACCTTCGCCGACATCACTGCCTACCGCCTTGGCCGCACCCAGATCCGCACCCTGTCGGCCTGCGGTTCGCTGTCGGTGGTGGCGCTGTACCTGATCGCCCAGATGGTCGGCGCCGGCAAGCTGATCCAGCTGCTGTTCGGCCTCGACTACGCCATCGCCGTGGCGCTGGTGGGCGTGCTGATGATCGCCTACGTCACCTTCGGCGGCATGATCGCCACCACCTGGGTGCAGATCATCAAGGCCGTGCTGCTGCTGTCGGCCGGCACCTTCATGGCGCTGATGGCGCTGTCGCAGTTCGGCTTCAACCTGAACACCGTGGCCGAGCAGGCCGTCGCCATCCACAGCCTCGGCGACAAGATCATGGGCCCGGGCAGCTTCCTGGCCGATCCGGTGTCGGCCGTGTCGCTCGGCATGGCGCTGATGTTCGGCACCGCCGGTCTGCCGCACATCCTGATGCGCTTCTTCACCGTGTCCGACGCCCAGGAAGCCCGCAAGTCCGTGGTCTATGCCACCGGCTTCATCGGCTACTTCTTCCTGGTGGTGGGCATCCTCGGCCTGTCGGCCATCGTCATCATCTCGCAGCACCCCGAGTTCTTCGGCCCCGACGGCAAGCTGCTGGGCGGCACCAACATGGCCGTCATGCACCTGGCCAAGGCGGTCGGCGGCGACCTGTTCCTCGGCTTCATCTCCGCCGTCGCCTTCGCGACCATCCTGGCGGTGGTGGCGGGCCTTGCGCTGGCCGGCGCCTCGGCGGTGTCGCATGACCTCTATGCCTCGGTGATCAAGAAGGGCAAGGCGGACGAGCGCACCGAAATGCGCGTGTCGAAGATCGCCACCCTGTTCATGGGCGTGCTGGCCGTCGTCCTCGGCATCGCGTTCGAGAACCAGAACATCGCCTTCATGGTCGGCCTGGCCTTCGCCATCGCCGGCAGCGCCAACTTCCCGGTGCTGATCCTGTCCATGATGTGGCGCGGCACCACCACCCGCGGCGCCCTCATCGGCGGCTTCATCGGGCTGGTGACGGCGCTGGCGCTGGTGATCCTCGGCCCGACCATCTGGGTCAAGATCCTCGGCTTCCAGACCGCCATCTTCCCCTACGAGCATCCGGCGATCTTCTCGATCCCGACGGCGTTCATCGCCATCTGGTTCTTCTCGATCACCGACCGCAGCCAGCGGGCGGAAGAGGAGAAGGCCCGCTTCCCGGCCCAGTACGTGCGCAGCCAGACCGGCCTGGGTGCCGAAACGGCCTCCAGCCACTGATCGGGCGCCGGAAACGGCCTGTTGCGACGACCCCGGCGGAGCCTTTCCGCCGGGGTTTTTCGTTTTCGGCTTTGACAAGGGGCGGGTAACGGACTACATGGGGGTCTTCGCGGCTGCATCGACACTGGTCGAGACGGTCGCCCAAACGCGGCCGGCTCCCGTGCGCACCCTCCTGGTGCGGCGCGCCGCCCCAATTTTCGAAAGACATTCCCCCATATGACGACGTTTACCGACCTGGGCCTCGCCGAGCCCCTGCTGAAGGCGCTCGCCGACGACGGCTATGAGACGCCGACCCCGATCCAGGCCCAGGCCATTCCCCTGCTGCTGCAGGGCCGCGACGTGCTGGGCATCGCCCAGACCGGCACCGGCAAGACGGCCGCCTTCTCCCTGCCGCTGCTGCAGCGGCTGGAAGCCAGCAAGCGCCGCGCCGGCCCCAAGGGCTGCCGCGCCCTGATCCTGACGCCGACCCGCGAACTGGCGGTGCAGATCAACGAGAGCATCAAGTCCTACGGCCGCTACATGCGCTTCCGCGCCGCCTGCATCTTCGGCGGCGTCGGCATGAACCCGCAGATCCGCGCCCTGTCGGGCGGTGTCGACATCCTGATCGCCACCCCGGGCCGCCTGATCGACCTGATGAACCAGGGCTTTGTCCGCTTCGACTCCGTCGAAGCCTTCATCCTGGATGAAGCCGACCGCATGCTCGACATGGGCTTCGTGCGCGACGTGCGGAAGGTGGTCGACCGCCTGCCGACCGATCGGTCGACGCTGCTGTTCTCCGCCACCATGCCGAGCGGCGTGCGCGAACTGGCCGACGGCCTGCTGCGCGAGCCGGTGAAGGTGGAAGTGACGCCGCCGGCCACCACCGCCGAGCGCATCGAGCAGCGCGTGATGTTCGTCCGCCGCGACGACAAGCGCCACCTGCTCACCCACCTGATGGACAGCCATTCCATCGAGCGGGTGCTGGTGTTCACCCGCACCAAGCACGGCGCCGACCGTCTGGTCCGTCAGCTGGAGCTGGACGGCGTCGACGCCGCCGCCATCCACGGCAACAAGTCCCAGAACGCCCGCCAGGCGGCCCTGAAGGACTTCAAGAACGGCCGCGTCAAGGCGCTGGTGGCCACCGATATCGCCGCCCGCGGCATCGACATCGACGGCCTGACCCACGTCATCAACTACGAACTGCCGAACGAGCCGGAAAGCTACGTCCACCGCATCGGCCGCACCGCGCGCGCCGGGGCGGAAGGCATCGCCTTCTCGTTCTGCGACACCGACGAACTGTCCTACCTGCGCGACATCGAGCGGGCCATCCGCCAGCCGGTGCCGTCCGACGAAGCCCACGACTGGCACGCGCCGGAAGTGGCGGCCCTGCGCACCCGCCCGCCGAAGCCGCCGGCCCGCCAGCAGCAGAACCGCGCCCCGCGTCCGCAGGGTGCGCCCGGCCAGCGCCCGCACGGCGCCGGTCCCCAGGGCCAGCGCCCGCAGGGCAACGGCGGCAACCGCTCGCCCCACGCCGCCAACGACCAGCGGGCGGAGCGTCACGACCGCCGCCCGGCGCCGCACGGCGCCAAGCAGGGCGGCAAGGGCGGCCGCAAGGTCGGCGGTGGCGGCCCGCGCCGCGGCGGCGGGATGAGCGCCGCCTGATCCGGTCTCCGGTTCAGACAAGACGACGGGGCGCCCTGCGAAGGGCGCCCCGTTTGTTTTAAGTGTTTGAACCACCAAGACACCAAGACACCAAGAAGATGGTGCGAGGGAGGGGAGGCCCTCCCTCGCGCTCCCTCCATCTGGATGATGAGGCGACGGCGGCGGCAGTCCCGCGCCGGCCTCTTGGGGTTTTGGTGGCTAGACTGCCGACCGGCGCCTGCGCCCTCCCGGGCTACCTGCTTCGGCGAACCACCAAGTCACCAAGACACTAAGATGGTGCGAGGGAGGGGAGGCCCTCCCTCGCGCTCCCTCCATCTGGAGGATGAGGCGACGGCGGCGGCAATCCCGCGCCGGCCTCTTGGTGTCTTGGTGTCTTGGTGGTTAAACCGCCGCCCGTCGCCCCCGCCTTACCAGGGGAAGCCGCCGCCGCGGGCTTCCTTCAGGCAGCGGCCGAGCTTCTTGGCGTTGTTCTGGTAGCGGATGTGGCAGCCGTCTTCCAGGGCGTCCTCGAACAGGCGCGGGTCGCCGTTGAGGCAGCGGCGCAGCTTCTTCGGGTTGCCTTCGTAGCGCGACACGCAGCCCTGATCGAGCGCCGCCGCCTGGCCCTTGCTGAGGCGCGAGCGCGGGTCGTCGTCGTCGTAGCCGTAGCCACCCCCGCCGCCGCCGAACAGGCCGCCCGGCATGCCGGGGAACACCTGCTGGCCGCCGCCACCGCCGTAGCCGTAGGTATTGCCGACCTGGCGGCCCCAGGCGTCGACGTAGACGGGCTTGCCGTAGCGGTCGACCACCGGGCGGCCGAACTGGTCGACCAGCAGGCGGGGGCCGGTGCCGCGGCCGGTGCGGGGATCGTCGGGGTCGCTCCAGCCCCAGCCGGCGCCCGCACCGGGGCCGTCGAAGCGGGGGTCGAGGGCGCCGGCGGTGGTGATCGTCATGCAGCCGGACAGCAGCGCGGTGGCGCAGGCAACGACGACGGAGCGGAAGGAGGGCATGGCGCGGCGGACTCCCCGAAGGGCGTGGCGGAAGGTCAGGATGCCACAGCCTCGCCGGCCAAGATGGCGGAATTGCGGATGATGCTACGCATGCCCGCAATCCCGCCCGCTTAGGCGTTCAGCCGCCGCAACCGCCGCAGCAGTGATCCTTCTCCCGCCGCTTCTCGATGCGGACCTGCCACTGGTCGGGGCCGCTGGCGAGGTAGGTCCAGTCGAAGGCCGTGCCGTGCAGCGCCTCGAACTGGCGGCGCAGGGGCAGGGGGTCGTGGTCCACGTCCAGCCGCAGGGCCTGCCCCACCGGCAGGCGGCCGTAACTGTCGAAGATGTGGTGGTGGCGGTCCCACGGGGCGATGGCGGTGACGTCGATGACGAGGTCGGACACGGGTCGGTCTCTCCGCAGACAAGGGGTAGGTCGGGAAGGCCGCATGGTGCCGCACCGGCCGCCGGGCGGGGTTGATTCCGGTCAAGGGCGGGGCGCCGATCCGGGCCGGACTTGACCGGCGTCAAGTTGCCGGGCGGCCGATCACGCCATTGTGCGGAAACGCTGACCGCCGGCCCTTTCCCGCCGGCGCCGTTTCCTCTATATGATGCGCCGTGTTTGCATCTTTATCCGCGGGGACCGCATGAGCGAGACGCTGAACCAGGGAGGCGGCAGCCTCTACGCCAGCCGCGTGAAGATCCATCCGAAGACCGTGAGCGGCCCGTTCCGCCGCGCCAAGGACGTGATCGGCGGCGTGCTGGCGGCGGTGTTCTTCCTGGCCCCGTGGCTGCGCTGGGACCGCCCCGGCGCGGCGCCCGACCAGGCGATCATGCTCGACCCCATCGGCCAGCGCGGCTGGTTCTTCGGCCTGGAGATCTGGCCGCAGGAGGTCTATTACCTCGCCGGCGTGCTGATCATCGGCGTGCTGGCGCTGTTCATGACCGCGTCGCTGGCCGGGCGGGTGTGGTGCGGCTTTTCCTGCCCGCAGACGGTGTTCACCGACCTGTTCATCCGCGTCGAGCGCCTGTTCGAGGGCGAGCGGGCAGCCCGCATCCGCCTCGACAAGGCGCCCATGAGCCTGAACAAGCTGGCCCGGCGCAGCGGCAAGCATGCGGTGTGGCTGCTCATCAGCCTTGCCTTCGGGGCCACCGTCAGCTTCTACATGGCCGACGCCCCGACCACGCTGATGGGCTACCTGACGCTGGATGCGCCGCTGTGGCTGGCCGGCTTCGCGCTCACCTTCGCCGGCACCACCTACCTGCTGGCCGGCTTCGCGCGGGAGCAGTTCTGCAACTACATGTGCCCGTGGCCGCGCATCCAGTCGGCCATGCTGGACGACAACAGCCTGGTGGTCACCTATCAGGACTGGCGGGGCGACGGGCGTGGCGCCAAGCGCAAGTCGCAGACCTGGGAGGAGCGCCGCGCCGCCGGCCTGGGCGACTGCATCGACTGCGGCCAGTGCGTGCAGGCCTGCCCCATCGGCATCGACATCCGCGACGGCGTCAACGCCGACTGCATCAACTGCGGCCTGTGCATCGACGCCTGCGACTCCATCATGACCACCGTCGGCCGGCCGCAGCGGCTGATCCGCTTCGACAGCTTCGCCAATGCCCGCGCCCGCACTGAAAGCCGGCCGGAGCCGACCCGCCTGATGCGGCCGCGCTCCATGGTGTATATGGCGGTGCTGGCGGTGCTGGCGGTGGGTCTGTCGGGCGTCTACCTGAGCCGCACGACGCTGGCGGTGACGGCGCTGAAGGAACGGTCGCCGCTGTTCGTCACCCTGGCCGACGGCACCATCCGCAACACCTACACCCTGAAGGTCCACAACAAGGAGCGCGAGCCGCGCCGCCTGGAACTCACCCTGGCCGATGCGCTGCCCGGCATGTCGCTCAGCATGCTCGGCAGCGACGGCACGGCGACCGAGGATTTCGGCACGGTGGAAGTGGGCCCTGACGGCATCGCCTCGCTGCGGCTGTTCGTCCAGGCGCCGCTGGCCGAGACCCGCCCGCCGGAGACCATCCTGCTGGTACGCGATGCCGAGACGGGGCGCGTGCTGGAACGGTCGCTGATGTTCAGCTGGCCCGATGCGTGACGGGGCGGCGGGCGGCGGGAAACCGCCGCCCGCCCCTGTCAGCCGCTGTTGCGCAGGCCGGCGGCGATGCCGTTGATGGTCAGGTGGATGCCGTCGCGGATGATGTCGTCGGTTTCGCCCTGGCGGTGGCGGCGCAGCAGTTCCACCTGGATGTGGTTGAGCGGGTCCAGGTAGGGGAAGCGGTTGCGGATGGAGCGGGCGAGCAGCGGGTTGCCCTCCAGCAGTTCCTCCTGCCCCATGATTGCCAGCAGGGTTTCGATGGTCGCTTCCCACTCCGCCCGGATGCGGCCGAACACCTCTTCCCGCAGGGCCTCGTCCTCCACCAGCGCGGCGTAGCGCGAGGCGATGGCGATGTCGCTTTTCGCCAGCACCATGTCCATGTTCGACAGCAGCATGCGGAAGAACGGCCAGCCGCCATACATGGCGCGCAGGGTGTCCATGCCGTCGTCGGGGCGGGCGGCCAGGAAGGCCTGCACGGCGCTGCCGAAGCCGTACCAGCCGGGCAGCATCAGGCGGCACTGGGCCCAGCTGAACACCCAGGGAATGGCCCGCAGGTCGGCGATGCGGGTGGATTTGGTGCGCGAGGCCGGGCGGCTGCCGATGTTCAGGTTGGCGATCTCGCCGATCACCGTCGCGCTCCAGAAGTAGCGCTCGAAGCCCTCCGTCTCGTAGACCAGCCCGCGGTAGGCGCGCAGGGCGTGCTGCGACAGCTCCTCCATGACCGCCAGCCAGGCGTCGTCCGGTCCGGCGCCTTCGGGCGGCAGCAGGGTGGCTTCCAGGGTGGCGGCGGCGAGGATTTCCAGGTTGCGGCGGCCGACATCGGGATTGCCGTACTTGGCGGCGATCACCTCGCCCTGCTCGGTGATGCGGATGCGGCCCTGCACGGCGCCGGCCGGCTGCGACAGGATGGCCTGATGGCTCGGCCCGCCGCCGCGCCCGACCGATCCGCCGCGGCCGTGGAACAGCCGCAGGGCGACGCCGTGGCGGCGGAACACCTCCACCAGCGCCGTCTGCGCCTTGTAGAGTTCCCAGCCGCTGGTCAGGAAGCCGCCGTCCTTGTTGCTGTCGGAATAGCCGAGCATCACTTCCTGCACGCCGCCCAGGCTGTCCACCAGCGCCCGGTACAGCGGCAGTGACAGCAGCCGGTCCATGATCTCCGGGCAGCGCCGCAGGTCGTCGATGGTTTCGAACAGCGGCACGATGGTCAGGTCCAGCTGCTGCCGGCGCGGCCGCATCAGGCCGGCCTCCTTCAGCAGCACCGCCACTTCCAGGATGTCGGAGACGCTTTCGGTCTTGGAGATGATGGTGTTGCGCACCGCCTCCGGCCCGTAACGCCGGCGCGCCTCCGCCGCCGTGCGCAGGATGGCGAGTTCCGACTCGGTTTCCTCGCCATGGGCGGCGTAGGGGGCGGTGAGGGGGCGCGGGTCGGCCAGCTGGGCCAGCAGGCAGTCGATGCGGGCCTCCTCGTCCAGGTCGGCGTAGGCGGGCGGCGTGGTGCCGGCCGGGGCGGCGGCGGCCAGCAACTCGGCCACCACCCGCTCGTGCACGTCGGAGTTCTGCCGCAGGTCGATGGTGGCAAGGTGGAAGCCGAACACCTCCACCGCCCGCCGCAGGCTGCGCAGGCGGCCGTCGGCCAAGCCGGCGGCGCCGTTCTGCCGCAGGCTGGCGTCGATGACGTCCAGGTCGGCCAGCAGCGCGGCGGCATCGCCGTAGGGCTCGCCCGGCAGCGGCTCGCGGTCGGCCGGCGTGGCGATGGTGACGCCCAGCGCCCGCGCGGTGGCGTGCAGGCGGGCATAGATGCCGGCGATGGCGCGGCGGTACGGCTCTTCCTGCCGGTGCGGCGAGGCATCGGGCGACTGCGCCGACAGGGCGGCCAGCGCCTCGGTCACCCGCACCTGACGGCCGTCCAGCGACAGTTCGGCGCCCAGCTGGTGCAGTTCCGACAGGTGGAAGGCGAGGGCCCGGCTGCTCTGCATGTGCAGCGCCTGGCCCAGCACCTCGGCGGTGACGAAGGGGTTGCCGTCGCGGTCGCCGCCGATCCAGCTGCCGGTGCGCAGGAACGGCGGCAGCGGCCCCTGCCAGCCGGGAACGTCGCGGCGCAGGGCGTCTTCCAGGGCGGCATACAGGCGCGGCAGCTCGGTCAGGAAGGTGTGGTCGTAGTAGGAGATGCCGTTGGCCACCTCGTCGATGACCTTGAGGCGGGTGCGCCGCAGGATGCTGGTCTGCCACAGCGCCAGCACGGTGGTGGCGAGGGCGTTCTCGGTTTCCGCCTGTTCCTCCGGCGTCAGCTGCCAGCGGTCGCGGCAGGCCAGCAGGCGGGCGAGGTCCATCTCGCGGTTGAGGGTGCTCTTGCGCTGCACCTCGGTCGGGTGGGCGGTCAGCACCGGCACCGCCAGGGCGGTGGCGAAGAAGTCGCGCAACGCCTCCGCCGTCAGTCCGGCCGCCCGGGCGCGGGCCAGCGCATGGGCCACCGTGCCCTCGCGCGGGGCGGAGCCGGCGATGGCATGGGCGCGGTTGCGGCGGATGTGGTGCTGGTCCTCGGCGATGTTGGCGAAGTGGGAGAAGTAGCTGTAGGCGCGCACGATGCGGATGGTGTCGGCCGGCGACATGCCGGCCAGCATGGCTTCCAGCTCGTGGCGGGCGGTGACGTCTTCCTGGCGGTGGAAGCGGACGGAGGTCTGGCGGATGCTCTCCACCAGGTCGAACACCTCTTCGCCCTCCTGGTCGCGCACGGTGTCGCCGAGGATGCGGCCGAGCAGGCGGATGTCTTCCCGCAGCGGCAGATCCTTGTCCTCGCCGTCGACGGGGGATGCGGCGGGGGTGACGGTTTCGATGGCGTCCATGCGGTCCTCGTCCTCTGCGGCACCGCATCACTGTGGGGTGTCGGCGGCGGGATGTCGAGGGGCGCCGCGGCGACGCCTTGCAAGGCCCTCCATGCTGGTAACACCGAGGCGGTACGCGCCGCCCGTCTTCTGCGCGTTTGCCGCTCCCGCCCGCTGCATGGCACAAGAAGCCACAGGACACCTGGGGAAGGGTGAGGGTTTCCGCGCGCGGTCTCGTGACGGTTCGAGATCCTGCCGCCAACGGGAGGACGGCATGGAAGCCATCTACGACAGCATCATTGCCTTTGCCTTCTCGATCCTCGGGGTGGAGAAGGACGGGCTGAAGGCGGTCTTCTACGACAACGGCCTTGCCTACATCTGGGATTTCCTGCGCGACTACGTGTTCGACTACCGGGTGTGGCTGCTCGGGCTGTTGCCGTGTCTGCTGCTGGAAATCTGGCTGAAGGCCCGGAGCGACCAGAAGGTGCTGTCGCCCTACCTGCTGATGGACGCGCTCTACCCGGTGTTCAAGATCCCGGTGAAGATGACGGTGGCGGTCGGGGTGGTGGCGGCCGGCACCTACCTGCAGCAGGAATACCTCGGCTTCGCCAACCTCGGCCTGCTGAACGACCTGCCCATGTGGCTGCAGGTGGCGATCTTCTTCCTGATCAATGACTTCCTGTTCTGGTTCTCGCACATGACGCGCCATAAGGTGCGCTTCCTGTGGTACTTCCACGCCATCCACCACAGCCAGGAACACCTGAACGCGATGACCACCTATCGCGGTCATTACTTCGACGGCGTGGCGTCGGACATCATCAAGACCCTGCCGTACCTGATCCTGGGCGGTACCCTGCCGTCGTTCGCCCTGTACCTGGTGCTGAACAACTTCTGGGGCTACTTCATCCATTCCAACGTGCGCACCAACCTGGGGCCGCTGAAGTACATCCTGGTGTCGCCGCAGTTCCACCGCGTCCACCACTCGGTGGAGCCGGAGCACTTCGACAGGAACTACGGCGAGCGCCTGATCCTGTGGGACTGGCTGTTCGGCACCATGGTGAAGGACTTCAACTGCTACCCGCGCACCGGCGTATACGGCATCGAGCGGTGGGCGGTGGAGCGTAGCGCCAACCCGCTGGAACTGGTGCGAGCCTACATCGCGCAGCTGTACTGGCCGTTCTACAAGAATGCGCAGCTGATCCGCAGCTGGGTCACCGGCCGCCCCATGACCCCGGCGGAAGCCTCCATCCCCACCGGCGTGGCGACGCCGCTGGCCGGCGAGCCGCTGGTGGTGGCCGCCACCGTTGCCCCGGCCCTGGGCGGCGGACCGGAGCCCGACCTCGCCACCCGGGACAAGCCGTGAGGTGACGGCGGCCGGGCTCAGCCGGCGCCGTGCTTGCGCAGCAGGCGGCGGAAGCGGTGGTAATCCATGCCGAGCCGCCGCGCCGCCTCCCGCTGGTTGAAGCGGGCCGCCGCCAGGGCGCGGTCGAGCAGCCGGCGGGCGTAGGCATCCACCGCCGCATCGAACCCGCCGGCTTCCGCCACATCGAACTCGCCGGCCTCCGCCTTGGGGGCCGGCGGTTCCGTTTCCGGCCGGCGGGTCGGAGCGGCGGGCGGCGGGCTGAGGGTGGCGAAGGGGTCGAGGCTGAGGTCGGCGACCGGTGCCTCCGGGTCGTCGGCCAGGGCCACCGCCCGTTCCACGGCGTTCTTCAGCTCGCGCACGTTGCCGGGCCAGGGGTGGTCGCACAGCCGGGCGAGGGCGGCATCGGTGAAGCCGGCGAAGAAGGGACGGCCGAGGTCGCGGGTCATGCCGCGGGCGAAGTGGTCGGCCAGCAGGGGAATATCCTCCCGCCGGCGGCGCAGGGGCGGCAGGGCGATGACGGCGAAGGCCAGGCGGTCGAGCAGGTCGGCGCGGAACTCCCCCGCCGCCGCCATGGCCGGCAGGTCGGCATTGGTCGCGCCGATCACCCGCACGTCGACGCGCACGGTGGCGCTGGAGCCCAGGCGCTCGAACTCGCCGTATTCCACCGCCCGCAGCACCTTTTCCTGCACGGCGGGCGCCATGGTGCCGATCTCGTCCAGGAACAGGGTGCCGCCGTCGGCCGCCTCGAACCGCCCCAGCCGCCGCCGGGTGGCGCCGGTGAAGGCGCCGGCCTCGTGCCCGAACAGCTCGGCATCAAGCAGGGTTTCGCTGAGGGCGGCGCAGTTGACCTTGACGAACGGCCGGTCCCAGCGCGGCGACAGGTAGTGCAGGCGGGCGGCGATCAGCTCCTTGCCGGTGCCGCGCTCCCCCATCACCAGCAGTGGCCGTGGCACCGGCGCCAGCGCCGACACCTCCGCCAGCATGGCCTGGAACGCCGGCGACTCCCCCAAAAGCGGCGGCGGGGCGGGGATGGCGGAATTTGAGATGGTGTCGCTCATGCCGCCATTATATGGCGGCCATCGCCACCCGGCAAGGGGCCGCACTGGCGGAAATCCGCCCTTGCGGCGGTTGGCACGGCCTTCGCAATACTGCCGGCAAAACCCTGATCCCCTCCCGTTCGGAGAGCCGTCATGAGCATCTTTTCCCGCCTGTCCGACATCATCAATTCCAACATCAACTCCATGCTGGAGCGGGCGAAGGACCCCGAAAAGATCATCCGCCTGATCATCCAGGAGATGGAAGACACCCTGGTCGAGGTGCGCTCCGGCGCCGTCCGCCTGATCGCCGACAAGAAGGATCTGGAGCGCCGCATCGGCCGCCTGGAAGCCGAGCGCGACGAATGGCAGCGCAAGGCCGAACTGGCGCTGGAGAAGGACCGCGAAGACCTCGCCCGTGGTGCCCTGGCCGCCAAGGCGCGGGCCGTCGACACCCTGAAGGTGCTGAACGAGGAAGTGGCGGCGCTCGACGAGGCGCTCGCCAAGCAGAACGAAGACCTCGCCCAGCTGCAGGCCAAGCTGGCCGACGCCAAGGCGCGCGAGAAGGCGCTGGCGACCCGTCACAGCGTCGCCTCCAACCGCCTGAAGATGCGCGGCCACCTGCACGACGAGCGGCTGACCGGCGCGTTTGCCCGCTTCGACCAGATGGAACGCAGCCTGGACGAGCTGGAAGGCAAGGTGGAAAGCTACGACCTCGGCCGCCGCCGCTCGCTGGGTGAGGAGTTCGCCGATCTGGAGACCGATGCCGCGGTCGAGGATGAACTGGCCCGCCTGAAGGCGCGCGTGAAGGGCGGCAGCACCGGCGGCGCGACGGGGGCGTAACATGGCCTTCGTCGTCTTCGTCCTGGGCTTCCTGGCGTTGGCGGTGGTGGCGCCCATAGCCATCATCGGGCACACCATCGTCCGCTGGCGAGCCATCCGGACCCTCTCGGCCGAGGAGGAACGCACCATGGCCGAGCTGGTCAGCACCGCCGACCGCCTGCGCGAGCGGGTGGCCAACCTGGAGCGCATCCTCGACGCCGAGGTGCCGGGCTGGAGGACCGAACCATGACCAACCATGGCCAGCGCGAGGCGCGCTACCGCCTCTATCGCAACCGCTCCCGTGGCTGGATCGCCGGTGTCGCCGCCGGCATGGCCGACTACCTGGGGGCCGACGTCCGCCTGGTGCGGGTGGCCTGGGTGCTGGGGCTGGTGTTCTTCACCCTGCCGGCGCTCATCGCCTACGTCATCATGGTGCTGGTGGTGCCGCCGCGGCCCGATCACCTGTTTGCCTCCGACGAGGAACAGGCGGTGCGCCGCTCAGTCCACCTCGGGCCGAAGGACGCCCTGCGCGAGGCCCGTGCCCGCATGCGGGACGTGGAAGACCGGCTGAACCGGCTGGAAGCGGCGATCCTGTCGGAGGACTTCCAGCTGCGCCGCAAGTTCCGCGACATCAGCTGATCCTCCCCTGCCTCCCGTGACGCGCCATCGCCGCCGCCGTGCCCTGTGGGTGCGGCGGCGGTGTCTTGTTTCGATGCCGGCGGCAACAGCGCGGCGGCGGCGGGCGTTGACGACGCATCCCGCCGCCCGTGCCGGAGGTCGCTGCCATGCGGTTCCTGCTGACCCTGATCGTGGTTGTCGTGCTGCTGGCCGCAGGGGCGGCGGCGGTCATCTTCACCGGCGCCTACAACGTGGCGGCCGATGATCCCCATACGGCGCCGGTGCGCTGGCTGCTGGCGACGGCGCGGGTGAACTCGGTGCAGGCGCGGGCGGAGGCGGCGGCGGTGCTGGCCGACCTGGAGGCGCCGGAGCGCATCGCCGCCGGTGCCCGTCTCTATGCCGAGCGCTGCGCCGCCTGCCACGGCACCCCCGGCGCCGAGCCGCCGGAGTGGGCCCGCCGTATGCAGCCGGCGCCGCCCGCCATGGACCACGCCGCCCGCTTCTGGGCGCCGCACCAGATCCACTGGATCATCGCCCACGGCTTCAAGGCGACCGGCATGCCGGCGTGGCGGGAGGTTCTGCCCGAGGACGCGCTGTGGGCGCTGACCGCCTACGTCGCCGCCACCCCCGGCATGACCGCCGCCGACTACGACTCCCTCACCGCCGCCGAGGACGCTGCAGAGTAGTCGGCGGCATCATCCACGTCCCGCAGCACCGGGCCGAGCGCCGCCGCCGGCAGCAGCGCCAGGGTGTCGGCCAGCGCGTGCGGCGTCGACCATCGCACCGGCGCCAGCGGTGGCAGCGGCCGGCGGGCGCCGATCAGCCAGTAGCCGCCATCGGTGGCCGGTCCCAGCACCCACGGCGCCCGCCGCAGCGCCGTCAGGGCGGCGGCGATGTGGGCCGGGCGCACCTCGGGAATGTCGGCGCCGATCAGCACCGCGGGGCCGGGCAGGGCGGCATGGAGGCAGCGCCGCATGCGGCTGCCGAGGTCGCCCCGGCCCTGGGGCAGGGCGGCACGGCCGTGGGGCGGCTGCGGCCGCCAGCGGTCGGGCGTCACCGCCACCACCAGCCGCCAGCGCCGGTCGGCGCCCAGCACCCGCAGCGTCCGCGCCAGGGTGGTGCGGTAGAAGGCGGTGGCCGCCACCGGGCCGATGCCCGCCGCCAGCCGCGTCTTCACCCGCCCGAGCACCGGCTGCTTGGCCATGACGATGACGGTCGGCCGCCGCCGGCTCATGGCCGCCTCCCGCCGTAGAAGCGCACCAGCCGCGCCGCCGGCACGCCCAGCATCCACAGCCCCAGGCAGGCGAGGTTGCGCAGCGGCCGCCGCAGCCAGCCGTCGCGCTCGTAACGCACCGCCGAGGTGGTGACGACCGTATCGAGCAGCCGCAGCCGGCGGCGGGCGATGCGGCGCACCAGATCGACGTCCTCCATCAACGGCAGCGGGCGGTAGCCGCCGAGGCGGTCGTACAGCGCCCGCGGCAGCAGCAGGCCCTGGTCGCCATAGGGCAGGGCGAGCAGCCGGCAGCGCCACGCCACCAGCCGCTCGATCCGGCGGGCGCGGCGGTCGGGGCTGGCGAAGCGCAGGGTGAAGGCGGCGGCGCTGTCGGGATGCTCCGCCATGTGCCGCTGCGCCGCCGCCCACCAGCCGGGGGCGGGGACGCTGTCGGCGTGCAGGATAAGCAGCCAGTCGCCTTTGGCAGCGGCAGCCCCCGCCTGCAACTGCGGCCCGCGCCCGCGCGGCGCGGTCACCAGTCGCGGCGCCAGCGCCGGGGTGGCATCGGTGGAGCCGCCGTCGGCCACGATGATCTCCGCCGCCGCGCCGGCCTCGGCCAGCGCCGCCAGGGTATCGGGCAGGGTGGCGGCGGCGTTCAGGGTGGGGATGACGATGGACAGGCGGGGCGCGGTCATGGCGGACGGGCTGCGGCGGCGGGTCGGCCTCAGCCTAACCCGCCGCCGCCCGCCGCCGCCAGCGCCGCCGTCACTGGGCGGCGGTGCAGTAGACGTCGGTGGTGTAGTGGCCGGCGATTTCGTAGGCGGTCGAGGGCTTGATCATGAACTCGCTGGCCCCCTTGCGGCTGGCGACGCCCTCCGCCCAGTCGTAGGTATAGCCAAGTCGCGTCCACGGGGCGCCCGCCACCAGGTAGGAGGTGCGGTAGAGGTTGGCCCACCACGGGGCATCGGTGACGGTGGGGCCGGGGCCGACATCGCAGCTGGTATCGGTCACCTCCTGGTCGGGGCAGGGGCGGATGAGCCCGGCCACCGGCACCCACATCTCGACGAACACGTCGTAGGCGCGGTCGATGGACAGGCCCAGGTGTTCCTTGATGCGCTGGCTGCGCCCCTGCTGCGGCAGGTTCTGGCAGAACTGCTGCACCTGGGGCGCGGCGGTCACCCACACCACCGGGCTGCCCGGCGGCGTGGTCTTGTTGGGATCGCCGGAGTAGTAGTTGTCGTAGGTCGCCTGCGACATCCAGGCGACCATCTTGACCTCGGTGTTCTGGTTGCGCCAGCTGAGGCCGGGCGTCGCCGGCAGCAGGGCGATGAGGTCGTTGGCGCGCTTGGCGTCGGTGGGAACGGCGGCATCCTGGATGGCGGCCTGCCAGCGCTCCGCCGGGGTCAGGCCGACCAGCGGGGCGGGGGAGGCGACGGCGGCCGGGGCCTGGGCCTGCGGCGCCGCCGCACAGGCGGCCAGCACCAGGGCGAGCAGCGGTGCCGCTGCCCGGAACAAACGAACGGTCATGGTGGGATCTCCCTCCTTTGTTGCAGGAAGGATTATCCACACCCCTTGCAGGGTGTCCCCCGTCATATGAAATGATCTTGTTTTGTTCTCATTTCACGGCACAATGGGCGTCTTCCGCAGCCAGCCGAGAGCCCTGCCATGACCACCACCCCGGACCAGCCGACGCCCCGCCGCGGTGCCGTGACCAATGCCGTCGGCCGCTACGAGCGCTTCACCCGCGAGCGCGAGCCCGACGGCTGGGAACAGGCCCCGCCCGAGCGGGCCGAGGGGGCGGAGTCGGAGGACCTGGACGACTGGGACGACCTGCCGCCCCTGCGCACCACCGTGCAGCGCGACGCCAGCCGCTCCATCCTGGCACGCAACACCTCGCCCGACATTCCCTTCGACCGCTCCATCAATCCCTATCGCGGCTGCGAGCACGGCTGCGTCTACTGCTTCGCCCGGCCCTCCCACGCCTACCTGGGCCTGTCGCCGGGGCTCGACTTCGAGAGCCGGCTGTTCGAAAAGCCCGACGCCCCGGCCCTGCTGGAGGCGGAGCTGCGGCGCAAGTCCTACCGCTGCGCCCCCATCGCCATCGGCACCAACACCGACCCCTACCAGCCCATCGAGCGCGAGCGGCGCATCATGCGCGGCGTGCTGGAGGTGCTGCGCGACTACAACCACCCGGTCACCATCGTCACCAAGTCGGCCCTGGTGGCGCGCGACATCGACATCCTGGCGCCCATGGCGGCGAAGCGGCTGGTGCGGGTGGCGATATCGGTCACCACCCTGGATCGCGGTCTGCAGAAGGTGCTGGAGCCGCGGGCGGCGACGCCGGGGGCGCGGCTGACCGCCATGAAGGCGCTGGTCGATGCCGGCATCCCGACGGCGGTGATGGTGGCGCCGGTGATCCCCGCCCTGACCGACCACGAGCTGGAGCGCATCCTGGAGCAGGCGGCCCTGGCCGGCGCCGATGCGGCGGGGTGGATCTTCCTGCGCCTGCCGCTGGAGATCCGCGACCTGTTCGAGGAATGGCTGCGCACCCACCGGCCCGACCGGGCGGAGCGGGTGCTGTCGCTGATCCGCCAGGCGCGCGACGGCGTGCTCTACCAGTCGGCGTGGGGCAAGCGCATGACCGGCAGCGGCCCCATCGCCGAGATGATCGGCGCCCGCTTCCGCATCGCCGCCCGCCGCTTCGGCATGGAGCCGCGCGACCTGGCGCTGGACTGCACCCAGTTCCGCCCGCCGCCGCGCGCCGGCGACCAGCTGGCGCTGCTGTAGGCCTCAGCGGTCGGACAGGGCGGCGATCTTGGCGTTGGCCTGCCGCAGGCGGTCGGCGAGCAGGGCGGCAAGGTTGCGCAGGATGGTTTCGCCGGCCGTGGGACGGTCGCGGCGCAGCCGGTCGTAGTCGGCGAGGTCGAGACGCAGGCAGGTCACCGGCGTGTCGGCCCACACGTCGGCGGTGCGCGGACTGCCCGGTGTCAGCAGCGCCAATTCCCCGAAGCAGGTGCCGGCACCCAGGGTCGCCAGACGCGGGCCGTCCGGCAGGCGGATGCTGACCATGCCGGTCTGCAGGAAGAACACGCTGTCGGCGGGCTCGCCGGCTGCGATGATGCGCTCGCCGGTGCGGATGGCGTGCGGCTGCACCAGCCTGGCGATCCGGGCGAGATCGTCGGCGGACAGGCCCTGCATCAGGCTCTGGTCGGCGAGCGGCACGCTTTCCATCACCCGGCCGAAGCCGCCGTAAAGGAACACCACCTGATCTTCCGCCCATTCCACCGCCTCATCCAGGGTGGCGTGGCGGCGCAGGGCGGAGGCGGTATCGGCGTCGCCGGTGAGAGCGGCGGCCAGGGTGGCGGCCGGCTGGCCTTCGGCGTCGAGGCCGGACAGAACCACCCGCGTGCCGGCGGCGGTGAGGTCGCGGAACAGCGCCGCCAGCAGTGCAGGCGCACCGGCGCCCAGGCGGCCGACCCGGCGCAGGTCGAACACCACCAGCTCGCGCGGGCCGCCGGCCGCGACGCTGCGGGCGATGTAGTCGCAGGCGGCGAAATTGAGGGCGCCGGCCAGTTCCATCACCCGCACCACGCCGCCGTGGCGGTCGAGGATGTCGCGTTCGGTCTGGTGGCGGTTGCGGCGGGACGCCACCTGCCGCAGGTCGTAGTCGGCGGCGATGCTGCTGGTCACGTCGCCGGTGCGCTGCAGCAGGTGAAGGCCGAAGTGGGCCGACAGGTGCTCGCACACCTTCAGGCCGCGCACGCTGTTGCCTTGGGCATCCAGGGGCGGCGAGAAGGTGCCGAGGCCGAACTGGGCCGGCAGGGTGGCGACGATGCCGCCGCCGACGCCGCTCTTGGCGGGCAGGCCGACCCGGTAGATCCATTCGCCGGCGTAGTCGTACATGCCGGCGCTGACCATCACCGACAGGGTGCGGGCGACCGTAGCCGGTGCGACCACCGCCTCGCCGGTGACCGGGTTGACGCCGTTGGCGGCCAGGGTGGCACCCATCACGGCAAGGTCGCGCGCGGTGACCAGCAGGGCGCACTGGCGGAAGTAGACGTCGAGCGCCGCGTCCACGTCGCCTTTCAGGATGCCGTGGTTGCGCAGCAGCCAGGCGATGGCCCGGTTGCGGTCGCCGGTGTCGCGTTCCGACCGGAACACGGTGTCATCGACCTCCAGCCGCCGCCCGGCGAAGCGGCCGAGCAGGTCGCGGATGCGCTCGAACGCGCCGTCGGGATCAAGCCGATGCACAAGGCCGGAGCAGGCCATGGCGCCGGCGTTGACCATGGGGTTGAAGGGGCGGTTGTCCGCCCGCAGGCGGATGGAATTGAAGGCCTCGCCCGAGGGCTCGACGCCGATGGTCGCCTCCACCAGCTCCGGCCCACCCAGTTCGAGCGCCAGCGCGAAGACGAAGGCCTTGGAGACCGACTGGATGGTGAACGGCACGCCGGTGTCGCCGACCTCGTGCACGTGGCCGTCGATGGTGGCGAGGGCGATGCCGAAGCGGGCCGGATCAGCCTTGGACAGTTCCGGGATGTAGTCCGCCACCCGCCCGGAGGTGTCGCGGCCGAACCGCCGGTGGCAGTCCTCCAGAAAGCGAGCCAGCGGCTGCCGCGGCGGCGCCGCCGTCGGCTCGCGCAAGGCGGTCAGTCCCTCGTCCTTCCCCCACCGCACCGGCATCCCCTATCCCCCTGTTCCCGGCATGCGACACGGGGGACAGACTGTGCATGCCGGGCGGGGGGCTGTCTATTAGACCTTAATCTTAGTAAGGTCTTATCGCGGCTGCACGCCGCGCAGGAAGGTCAGCCCCTCATCCCGCACGAAGCCGGGGTTGGCGTCGTAGGCGTCGCACAGCAGCAGGCGGAAGGCGTGCTGCTTGCCGTTGGGGGTGTCGGGGCCGAAGGCGCCCTGGGCGAACAGGCAGACGCTGGTGCCCTGGTAGAGCGCCCAGTTGATGCCGTCGGCATAGCCGTCGCTGCTGCGGTGGAGGGAGCCGTCGCTGTTGCGGGCGATGACCGCATCGGCGGCGGGCAGGAAGGCGTCGTGCGGGAACGGCTTGAAGGCGGCGTCGCCGGGCAGGCTTTCGATCACCATGAAGCCGCGGCCGAGGTCGATCTGCTCCACCGTGCGGCCGTCGGGCAGGGCTGCCGCCTCCAGGCGGACGATGCGCAGGCGCTCGGTCTCCGGCAGCACGTAGTGGCTGGTCTGGGCGGCGGCGGAGGGCTCCACCGGCGCCGCGGCGGCGGCCGTGGCGGCCGTCGCGCTGGCTGCCGACTCGCTGCCGCCGCCACCGGTGAGGGCGCCGAGGGTGGTGCAGGCGCCGAGGCCGGTCACCAGGAACATCGCCGCTATCGCGCGTCGCATGGCATCAATCCTCTGTGAACACGCGGTCATTCTACCCGCGAAGGTGATCGAAACAAGGCAGGCCTGCGACCATTCCGTGGCGGCGCCGGTCGGTGCTGGACAGGCCGGCGACGGCGGGAGCACACTCCTGCCCCGGCCGACCCCGGCCACCCCTTTCGATCAGCCGCCGGCCCGCCCATGGACGCTGCCCACGCCCACACCGACGTCACCGCCATCGCCATCACCGCCCTGATCGCCATGGGCTGCGGCCTCATTCTGCACCGGCTGCGGCAACCGGCCATCGTCGGCTACATCGTCGCCGGCGTGATCCTCGGGCCGTCGGTGCTGGGGCTGGTGCGCGACCGCGACAACATCGCCCTGCTGGCCGAGCTGGGCGTGCTGATGCTGCTGTTCATCATCGGCCTTGAGCTTTCGGTGCGGAAGTTCATGGCGGTGTGGAAGCCGGCCCTGGTCACCACCCTGCTGCAGGTGGGCGGCAGCGTCGGCGTCATGCTGGTGATGCACGAACTGGCGGGCTGGAGCCTCGGCACCTCGGTGCTGCTGGGGTTTGCGGTGGCGCTGTCGTCGACGGCGGTGGTCATCAAGCTGCTGCAGCAGACCGGCGAGATGGAAACTCCCGCCGGCCGCCTGACCGTCGGCATCCTCATCGCCCAGGACATGGCGGTGGTGCCCATGATGCTGGCGCTGTCCATGCTCAACCGGCCGGAGCAGGTGACGGTGATGGACGGCGCCCGCATCGCCGCCGCCGTGCTGATCCTGGTCGGCCTCATCTGGCTGCTGCTGCGGCGCGAGGTGAAGCTGCCCTTCGCCGATACCATCGCCGCCCATTCCGACCTGGCGCCGCTGGCCGCCTTCGCCCTGTGCTTCGGCGGCGCGGCGGCGAGCGGCCTGATCGGCCTGTCGGCCGGCTACGGCGCCTTCCTGGCCGGGCTGGTGCTCGGCAACTCGTCCATCCGTGACCGCATGGAACATGCGGCGCAGCCCATCCAGGCGCTGCTGCTGATGGTGTTCTTCCTGTCGGTCGGCCTGCTGCTCGACCTCAGCTTCGTGTGGGACAACCTGGGCGCCGTGCTGGTGGTGCTGCTGTGGGTGACGGTGTTCAAGACGGCGCTGAACCTCGCCGCCCTGCGGCTGCTGCGCACGCCCTGGCCGCAGGCCTTCCTGGCCGGCGTGGCGCTGGCGCAGATCGGCGAGTTCTCCTTCCTGCTGGCCAGCCAGGGCCGGTCGCTCGGCATGCTCGACCGGCAGGAGGAGCAGTTCGTGGTGGCGGTGACGGTGCTCAGCCTCATGTTCTCGCCGCTGTGGCTGGCGACCATGCGGCGCCTGGGCACGGTCGGCCGCAGCCGGTTCAGCGGCCTTGGCGACCTGCTCGACACGCTCTACGGGCACGAGGCGCGGCAGGTGCGGTGGGCATCGCGCTTCGCCCTGTCCCGCCTGCGCGGCGAAGCGCCGCCGCTGCCGCCGCCGGCCCGGCCGGTGGTGGCGCCGGCGGCGCCCGAGCCCGATGCCGACATCGACCACGCCGACGGCGAGCCGCTGGCGGCGGAACAGCTTGCATCGGAGGCGTCGAGCGACTACGACGACGGCGATCCCTCCACCCCCGTGCCCGAGGACAAGCCGACCCGCGATGCCTGACTGGATGCTCGAATGGGCCGAGACCGGGGTCGTCTGCGGCATCGACGAAGCCGGGCGGGGGCCGCTGGCCGGGCCGGTGGTGGCGGCCGCCGTCATCCTCGACCGTGACCGCCTGCCGGCCGCCCTGACCGAGGGGCTGAACGACAGCAAGCAGCTGACCGACAAGCGCCGCGAGGCCCTGTTCGCCCTGCTGCACGACTGCGACGGCGCCGCCCGCATCGGTGTCGGCGAGGCCTCGGTGGCGGAGATCGACACCCACAACATCCTGCGCGCCACCCACATGGCCATGGATCGCGCCTGCTCCGCGCTCGGCTGTGCCGTCGACGTGGCGCTGGTGGACGGCAACCAGCCGCCGCGCCTCAGCCTCGGCTGCGCCGTGCGCACGGTGGTGGGCGGCGACGGCCTCAGCCTGTCCATCGCCGCCGCCTCCATCGTCGCCAAGGTGACGCGCGACCGCCTGATGCGGGCCCTGGCGGCGGAGTTTCCGCACTACGGCTGGGAGCGCAACGCCGGCTACGGTACCGCCGAGCACCGTGCCGCGATGCGCGAGTTCGGGGTGACTCCGCACCACCGCCGGTCGTTCGCGCCGGTGCGCGATCTGGTCGCCCAGTGCGATTTGCACACACTGTGGCAGAACTGACACATTCCCAAGATCGTGGAGTCCGGCGACTCCCGCCATCACAAGATGATGTGGCAAGCCTGCTGCCGAGTCGCACTTCAACCACCATCTTCGCGACTCCGGCTAAGGTGCTGAGTCAAGGCGATTCTTGACCCGAGTCGCAGCTTGCGCGAACAGTCGTGTCAGCACAGAGGACACGACAGCCATGACCAGCACCCTGAAGACCAACCGCATCTACGAAGGCGACTGCATCGCCATCCTGGAAAGCCTGCCGGAAAAGTCGGTGGACATGATCTTCGCCGACCCGCCGTACAACCTTCAGCTCGGCGGCGACCTGCACCGGCCGGACAACTCCCGCGTCGACGGCGTCGACAACGACTGGGACAAGTTCGCCAGCTTTCAGGCCTATGACGAGTTCAGCCGCCGCTGGCTGACGGCGGCGCGGCGGGTGCTGAAGGACGACGGCACGCTGTGGGTCATCGGCAGCTACCACAACATCTATCGCGTCGGCGCCATGCTGCAGGACATGGGCTTCTGGATGCTGAACGACGTGGTGTGGCGCAAGACCAACCCCATGCCCAACTTCCGCGGCCGTCGCTTCACCAATGCGCACGAGACGCTGCTGTGGGTCTCCAAGCACGAAGACAGCAAGTACACCTTCAACTACGACGCCCTGAAGGAACTGAACGAGGGCCTGCAGATGCGCTCCGACTGGACCCTGCCGCTGTGCACGGGGTCGGAGCGGCTGAAGGACGGCGACGGCCAGAAGGTCCACCCGACCCAGAAGCCGGAGGCGCTGCTCTACCGCGTGCTGCTGTCGTCGACCAAGCCGGGCGACGTGGTGCTCGACCCCTTCTTCGGCACCGGCACCACCGGCGCCGTGGCCAAGAAGCTGGGCCGCAAGTGGATCGGCATCGAGCGTGACAAGACCTATATCGACGCCGCCCGCGTCCGCATCGCGGCGGTGGAGGAAGTTAAGGACCTGTCGCTGCTCGCCACCCCCTCCAAGCGCAGCGAGCCGCGGGTGCCGTTCGGCAACATCGTGGAACGCGGCCTGCTGAAGGCCGGCGACGTGCTCTATGACCCGCGCGGGCGGGCGGTGGCGCGGGTGAAGGCCGACGGCACCATCATCGCCGAGGACCACAAGGGCTCCATCCACAAGGTCGGCGCCGCCGTGCAGAACGCGCCGTCGTGCAACGGCTGGACCTTCTGGCACTTCAAGGCCGGCGACCAGATGGTGGCCATCGACGTGCTGCGCCAGAAGCTGCGCACCGAAATGGGCGGCGCCGAACTGAACTGACGGCGCCGGCCGGGGCCCGCCTCAGGCGGCGAGGTCTTCGGCCATTTCCCGCCCGGCGGCGGTGGCGGTGGTGGCGGCGGCCGGGCTCGGCGGGCGACGGCGCTGGCGGTGACGATGGTGCAGCTCGAACGCCGCCATCATCAGCCCGGCCAGCGCCAGCGGCACCAGATTGTATGTCAGGCGGTAGAGCAGGGCGGCGCCGATCACCGACTCCGGCGCCACGCCCGGCAACATGACCAGGATGGCGCCCTCGAACACGCCGAGGCCGCCCGGCACGTGGCTGGCGATGCCGGCCATCAGCGCGGTGGTGTAAAGCCCGAGGTAGAGGCCGAGGTTGAGCCCGCTGTGGTCCGGCAGGAAGGTGTAGAGCACCAGCCCGGCGCAGGCGATGTCGCCCATGGCCAGCAGGCCCTGCAGCGGCAGCATCCAGCGCCGCGGCGGCGCCAGCCGCAGGCCCGGCAGCGGCAGGCTGCGGCGGACGGCGAAGGTCCACAGGGCGGCAGCGGCGACCACGGTGATGCCGGCCAGCGCCAGCAGGTGCATCATCTCCACCGGCAGGCCGGTGATGGTGGCCGCCTGGCGTGGGCTGCCGATCACCGCCACCAGCATCCACAGCAGGGCGCCCAGCCCGAAGCTGCCGCCGGTGAACACCATGATGCGGGCGACCGCGCCGGCCCCCACGCCATCATGTGAATACATACGATAGCGGATGGCGCCGCCGGTGACGGCCCCGAAGCCGACGTTGTGGCTGATGGCCTGGCTGACGAAACTGGCGGCGAAGATGCGCGGCCACGGCTGGCGGGCGCCGACGTAGCGCATGGCCATCATGTCGACCACGCACAGGCAGGCATGGCTGGCAATGGCGAAGCCGACGCCGAGCCACACGGCAGCGGCAGGCACCCGGTGGGCGGCGGCCAGCACATCGGCCAGGGTGACGCTGCGCAGGGCCTCGTGCACCACCGACAGGGCGGCGGCGAGCAGGCCGAGGGCAAAGGCCACGCTTCCCCAATGCAGGATGCGCCGCGCCCAGGGCCGCGAATGGCTCATGATGATGTCGTCCCCCGATGCCGCCGCGGCGGCTGCCCCGCCGGTCCATCTGCATGGCCGGCGCGGGGAGGAACTGTATCCCTCCGCCGGCCCGCCTGCACCTAAACTTTTCGCCATCCGGGGCGGGGTGCGGGGCGGGGCGGGCGGGGCGGTTCAGGCGGGGCAGGCGTCGGCCTGGACGTCGCGGGCGAGGTTGTCGGCCAGCCGCGTCAGCAGGTAAAGGGCGGCCTGCCGCGCCATGGGGTCGAGCCCCTCGGTGGCGACGGTGTCGATGCGGTCCATGGCGGCCGCCAGGGCCGGGCGCAGCGGCTCGGCGGCGGGCGCGGCGGTCAGGTGCCCGGCGGCGGTCAGCTCCACCAGCCCGGCGGCGATCAGCTGGCGGATGGCGGCAAGGCGCGCGTCGGGCGGCAGCGATCCGGCCGGGGCGGGCAGGGCATCCGGCAGCAGGCTGGCGTGTTCCAGCACCGCGCTCAGCACCATGGCCTGTTCCCCGGTCAGGCCGAAACGGCCGACCCGGCGTTCGAAGGCGCGGGCGGCAAGGCGGGCGACGGTAAAGACCTGACTGGCGTAGGAAGCCCCAAGGGCGGACAGACTGGCAGACATGGACGATCACCACCTGTGGATCGCGCCGCCGGCCGCCAGCCCCCGCTGCGTCCGCCGGCCGGACCCGATGTTGAAAGTCAGGATCCGCCGCACCCGTGCTACCTCGAAAGGCGCAGGCGACTCATAATCATTTACCTATGCAGTATCAACCCCAGATTTCGCTGCGCCGCAAAAAGATGACAGGGCTGTTGCACTTCTGCCGCACCGCGGGCCATGCTGTGGCCCCCGCATCACCTACCGCCGCACGAGGGTATGATGTCCGCCTTCTGGGACGACAAGTTTGCCGGCCGCGACTATGTCTACGGCACCGAGCCCAACGCCTTCCTGGTATCGCAGCGCCATCGCCTGACGCCGGGGATGGAGGTGCTGGCGGTGGCCGATGGCGAGGGCCGCAACGGCGTCTGGCTGGCCGAGCAGGGCATGCGCGTCAGCACCGTCGACGGCTCGCCGGTGGCGGTGCAGAAGGCGCTCAAGCTGGCGCTCGACCGCCGCGTCACCATCCACGCCCAGGTGGCCGACCTGACCGACTGGGTCTGGCCGGTGGCCGCCTTCGATGCGGTCGCCGCCATCTTCATCCATTTCGGGCCCGATCTGCGGCGGTCCATGCACCACGCCATGTACGGCGCCCTCAAGCCCGGCGGCCTGCTGCTGATGGAGGTGTTCCACCCCGACCAGCTGGGCCGCGGCTCCGGCGGGCCGCCGGTGCGCGAGATGCTCTACGACGCCGCCATCCTCGCCGACGATTTCCGCGGCGCCGACATCCTGCACCTTGACGAGGTGGAGACGGACCTGGACGAAGGGCCGCTGCATCGCGGCAGCGCCCGCGTCACCCGCCTCGTCGCCCGCCGCCCGCAATGACCGAGGAGACATCCGCCGCCATGACCCGCACCATCTTCACCCGCCTGATCGAGGGCGAACTGCCCTGCGCCAAGGTCTACGAGGACGACCTGACCTTCGCCTTCATGGACGCCGGACAGGTCAACCCCGGCCATGTGCTGGTGGCCCTGAAGCGGCCGGCGGAAACTCTGCTCGACATGACTGAGGACGAGACCGCCGCCCTGTTCCGCACCGTCCACAAGGTGGCGAAGGCGGTGCAGGAGGCGTTCTCGCCGGCCGGGGTGACGGTGCTGCAGGCCAATCGCCCGGCCGGCTGGCAGACGGTGCCGCATGTGCATGTCCACGTGCTGCCCCGCCATGCCGACGATGGCGTCGACCTGGTGTGGCCGCGCAAGGAGCCGGCCCTGGACGTGCTGAAGGATCTGGCGGCGCGCCTGCGAGTCGAGTGATCCGCTGATGGTCTGAGGCGATTGTGCATTGCACAATGGCGCCGGCGCCCCCACCCTGAGGGTGAGCGGCGGCTTGCGCCGTCGCGCCACTGACCGGAGCCGCGCCTGTGACCCCTTCCAATTCCATCGCCATCATCGGCGCCGGCATGGCCGGCCTTGCCTGTGCCCGCCGGCTGGCGGACGAGGGCCTGCCGGTGGCGGTATTCGACAAGGGCCGCGGCATCGGCGGCCGCCTTGCCACCCGCCGCACCGGCGACCTCGCCTTCGACCACGGCGCCCAGTACGCCACCGCCCGGGCGCCGGAGTTCCTTGCCGCCCTCAGCAATGCCGCCGCCCATGGCCATGCCGCCGACTGGCCGGCGGCCTGGGCCATGCTGGCGGAGGAGGGCGTCACCCGCGTCACCGCCGGCGAACCGCGTTGGGTGGGGACGCCGGGAATGAGCGGGCTGGTGCGCGACCTGGCGGCCGGCCTGACGGTTCGCGCCGGCACCCGCATCACCGGCCTGGGGCCGGCACCCGGCGGCGGCTGGCAGCTGACCGACGCCGACGGCGGTGCCCATGGCCCGTTCCGGCGCGTCGTGCTGGCGGTACCGGCCCCGCAGGTGGCGGAGCTGCTGGGGCCGCGGGCAGCCCTGTTTCCCGCCCTGGCGACGGTGCGTTACGCCCCCTGCTGGGCGGCGCTGGTGGCCTGGCCCGAGCCATTGCCGCTGCCCTTCGACGCCGCCCGCCTGGAGGCCGACCCGGTGCTCGCCATGGCCGCCCGCACCAGCGGCCGCCCCGGCCGCCCGAACGGCGCCGACTGCTGGGTGCTGCACGCGACGCCCGAGTGGTCGCGGCGTCATCTGGAGGATGCGGCCGACAGCGTGGCGCCGCGTCTGCTCGACCATTTCCTGGGGCTGACCGGGGTGGCCGAGACGGTGGTGCATCTGGCCGCCCACCGCTGGCGGTACGCCCTGGTGGAGCAGCCGGCGGGCGCCGCCTTCCTGCATGACGAGGCCCTCGGGCTGGCCTTGTGCGGCGACTGGTGCCTCGGCCCGCGCATCGAACTGGCGTTCCTCAGCGGTCACCGCCTGGCGGCGGCGCTGCTGGAGGATCTGGTGGAGGCCGGCTGATCAGGCGGCGGCGGTGGGGCGGTAGAACAGCACCCGGCCGTCGGGCACCATCTGCTGCAGCAGGTCGAAGTCGCCGACGTTGCGGGTCAGCACCGTCCACCCCTGCTGCCGCGCCTGCAGGAACAGCACGGCATCGTGCAGCACCCGGTATTCCTGGCCCTTGGCATAGCCCTGGGTACGGAACAGCATGCCGGCCAGCACCCCCGCCGCCCCCATGACGGCGGCATCGGGGGCGTGCAGGCGGCGGGCCGGGATGTGCTCCATCTGCATCAGCAGCCGGCGCCGGGTTTCCGGTGTGGACGGATGGTCCGGTTGCAGGCGCCCGAGAAGATGCGTCAGCTCCGCCAGGGTGACGGTCGAGTGCTGGATCTGCCGGCCGCCCAGGTGGCGGTCGAGGGAGGGCGGGGCGGTGTTCTGCAGGATGTCGGCGTAGACGCAGGTGTCGAGCAGCAGCGCCTCCCCGGTCGGCGGGGCGTCGTCCGCGAAGCTGAGGGCGGCGTCAGGGCGGCGCTGCAGCGTCGCCGTCCACTTGTGCGGCTTCAGCCACCGCAGGGTCCGCTCGCCGTCGAAGGCTCCCACCGCCGCCCCGTCAGATTTCCAGGTCCACGGCGGGATCAACGGTGCCGCGCTGGCTGATCAGGAAGTCGCCGAAATCATCATCCTCCACCACCACCTTCGCCAGTGCGTATTCCAGCAGTTCCTCGTCGGTGGTGGCGTGGGTGTGGTCGCGGGCGGCTTCCACCAGGGCGCGGGAGAGGCGGGCGGTGACCGGGGTGTCCTTCTCGCCATCGAGCAGGCCGGCATCGCGCGCTGCGTCCAGCGTGGCGACCATGCGGGGGTTGGGGTGCATGCGCTTGTTGCCGCCCATGGCAGACCTCGTGCTCTCGTCTGTTCGATAGATGGCATGCGGCGGCCGGTTCGGCAAGCGCCGCCGCCGCCCCCGGCCCGGCGGCAAGGAAAAGGGGCCGCCCCCGTGCGGAGGCGGCCCCTGTCTGGCGTGCGCCGGGCGACGGTCAGCGGTCAGTGGTGCTGGATGATCTGGCTGAGGAACTGGCGCGTCCGCTCTTCCTGCGGGTTGGCGAACAGTTCCTTCGGCGTGTTCATCTCGACGATCTGGCCGTCGGCCATGAACACCACCGTATCGGCCACCGAGCGGGCAAAGCCCATCTCGTGGGTGACGCAGACCATGGTCATGCCTTCCTGCGCCAGCTCGGTCATGACGTCGAGCACTTCCTTGATCATCTCGGGGTCAAGGGCGGAGGTCGGTTCGTCGAACAGCATGATCGACGGCTTCATGCACAAGCTGCGGGCGATGGCGACGCGCTGCTGCTGGCCGCCCGACAGCTGGCCGGGGTACTTGTTGGCCTGCTCGGGGATCTTGACGCGGCCGAGGTAGTACATGGCCGTGTCGATGGCTTCCTTGCGGGGCGTCTTCTTCACCCAGATGGGGCCGAGGATCAGGTTCTCCAGCACCGTCAGGTGGGGGAACAGGTTGAAGCTCTGGAACACCATGCCGACGTCCTTGCGGATGGCCTCGATGGCCTTGACGTCGTTGGTCAGCGTCACCCCGTTGACGATGATGTCGCCCTTCTGGTGCTCTTCCAGCCGGTTGATGCAGCGGATCATGGTGGACTTGCCGGAGCCCGAGGGGCCGCAGACCACCACCCGCTCGCCCTTGCGGACGTTCAGGTTGATGTCGCGCAGGACGTGGAACTGGCCGTACCACTTGTTCACGCCCTGCAGCTTGATCACCACCTCGGTGCCGACGGCGGGCGTGGCGCGCGCGGTGTCGGTGGGTTCGGAGGCGGCGGTTTGGGTCGGTTCGGTGCCGTTGGTCATCGACGGGTTCCCGTGTTCAGGCGGCGCTCCAGATACTGGCTGTAGCGCGACATGAAGAAGGCGAAGCAGAAGTACAGGGTGGCGGCGAAGATGTAGCTCTCCGCATAGAACTGGCGCCAGTTCGGGTCCGCCAGCGAGGTCTTCGCGGTGGTCAGCAGGTCGTACAGACCGATGATGATGACCAGCGAGGTGTCCTTGAAGGTGGAGATGAACTGGTTGACCAGGGGCGGAATCACCATCCGCAGCGCCTGCGGCAGGATGATCAGCCGCGTCTTCTGCCAATAGCTGAGGCCGAGGCTGTCGGCGGCTTCATACTGTCCCTGCGGCAGCGATTGCAGGCCGCCGCGGATCGCCTCGGCCAGATAGGCCGACGTGAACAGCGTGATGCCGGCAACGGCGCGCAGCAGCTTGTCGATGGTCACTCCCTCCGGCATGAACAGCGGGAACATGATGGAGGCCATGAACAGCACCGAAATCAGCGGCACGCCGCGGATCAGCTCGATGAAGGTGACGCAGACGGTCTTGATCGCCGGCAGGTCGGAACGGCGGCCGAGGGCCAGCAGCACCGCCAGCGGGAAGGCGGCGGCGATGCCCACCACCGACAGCACCAGCGTCAGCGGCACGCCGCCCCACTGGGTGTTGTCGACATAGGTCAGGCCGAACACCCCGCCCCACATCAGGATGCCGCAGGCGGTCAGGCCGGCGGCCCACAGGACCAGCAGGCCCTTGTTCCACAGCCCGGGCCAGCACGAGGCGGCGATGAGGGCGATGAACAGCACCACCGCCACCATGGGCCGCCACTGTTCGTCGAACGGGTAGAGGCCGAACAGGATGAAGCGGTGCTTCTGTTCCACGAAGGCCCAGCAGGCGCCGGCGCCTTCCACCTTGCAGGCGTCAGAGGTGTCCGACGACCACACGGCGCTGAGGAACGCCCAGTCGATGAACGGCGGGATGATCAGCCACAGCAGGTAGAGGCACAGCAGCGTGGCAATGGTGTTGGGGACGGAGCTGAACAGGTGCTTGCGGCTCCAGCCCAGCAGATCCCACGACCGGGTGGGCGGATGGCCCGCGGTGGGCTCGTCCGGTTCCTCGGTGTGGGTATAGGCGGGGTTGCGGATGTCGCGGTCGTCGGTGCGCATCACTTGCGTCCTCCCCGCAGGGCGATATGGCCGTTGTACCAGTTCATGAAGGCGGAGATGGACAGGCTCACGGTCAGGTACACCGCCATGATGATCGCCACGCCTTCAACCGCCTGGCCGGTCTGGTTGATGGTGGTGTTGGCGGTGGCCACCAGATCGGGGTAGCCGATGGCGATGGCGAGCGAGCTGTTCTTGGTCAGGTTCAGGTACTGGCTGGTCAGCGGCGGAATGATCACCCGCAGCGCCTGCGGCAGCAGCACGAGGCGCATCACCAGCCCGCGCCGCAGGCCGATGGCGACGGCCGCCTCGGTCTGGCCGAAGGGCACCGCCAGGATGCCGCCGCGCACGATCTCGGCGATGAAGGCGGCGGTATAGAGGGTCAGGCCAAACAGCAGGGCGGCGAATTCCGGCGTCAGCAGGGCGCCGCCGCGGAAGTTGAAGCCGCTCAGTTCCGGCACGTCGATGGCGGTCGGCGCGCCGCCCACGGCCCACAGGGCGACCGGCAGGGCGATGAACAGCCCGAGCGCCGGCAGCAGCACGTTGGGGCGGCGGCCGGTGTCGCCCTGGATGCGGTTGGCGCGGCGGTTGAGCCACCACGTCGCCACGGCGGCGAGCCCGAGGCCCACCACGCCCAGCGTCCAGCCCGTTTCCCACACCGGGAAGGGATAGCGGAAGCCGCGGTTGGACAGGAACACGCCCTCGATCGGCTCCAGCGCATCACGCGGATGCGGCAGCGACGTCTGGATCAGCGCGTACCAGAAGAACAGCTGCAGCAGCAGGGGAATGTTGCGCAGGCCCTCGACGTAGATGCTCGCCAGCTTGGCCAGCAGCCAGTTGTTCGACAGCCGGGCGATGCCGATGATGGTGCCGAGCACGGTCGCCAGCACGATGCCGATGACGCTGACCTTCAGCGTGTTCATCAGGCCGGCCAGGATGACCCGGCCGTAGGTGTCGGCGGGCGAATACTCGATCACCGATTCCGAGATGTCGAAGCCCGCCTCGCGCTCCAGGAAGCCGAAGCCCGTGGCGATGTCGCGCGCCGACAGGTTGGTGAGGGTGTTGTGGACGAGATAGCCGCCGATCGCGACCACCACGCCGATGGTCAGGACCTGGTACAGCACGGCCCGGACGCGCGTATCGTTGAGGAACGACCCACTGCGTCCGCCCGCGGAGCTGCCCGTCCCGCGCGAGGATTTCTGTTCAGCCATGAACCTTCACGACCCGTACAAAGGGCGATCGCCGGCCCCCATCCGCAGAGGGGGTGCCGGCGACCGCGGTTTTACTGGCTTGTTAACGGGCCGGCGGGGCGTACATCAGGCCGCCGTCGGTCCACAGCGCGTTCAGGCCGCGCTCCAGCTTCAGGGGGCTGTCCTTGCCGACGTTGCGCTCGAACGACTGGCCGTAGTTGCCGACCTGCTTGATGACGTTGTAGGCCCATTCGTTGGGCAGGCCGAGGGCGTCACCCATGCCCGGCGTCACGCCCAGCAGGCGCTTGATGTTGGGGTTTTCGCTGGCCTTCATCTCGTCGACGTTCTCGGAGGTGATGCCCAGTTCCTCGGCCTCGACCATGGCGTAGAACGCCCACTTCACCACGTCGAACCACTGGTCGTCGCCATGGCGCACGGCCGGGGTCAGCGGCTCCTTGGAGATCAGCTCCGGCAGGATGACGTGATCGTCGGGGTTCGGCAGGTCATTGGCGCGGATGGCGGCCAGCTGGGAGGCGTCGGAGGTGATGGCGTCGCAGCGGCCGGAGGCGTAGGCGGCGTTGACCTCTTCAAAGGCCTCGATGGTCAGCGGGTTGAGCTTCATGCCGTTGGCGCGGAAGTAGTCGGCCATGTTCAGCTCGGTGGTGGTGCCGGTCTGCACGCAGACGGTGGCGCCGTCCAGTTCCTTCGCCGATTTCACGCCGAGCGACTTCGGAACCATGAAGCCCTGGCCGTCGTAATAGTTGACGGCGGCGAAGTTCAGGCCGTTGGCGGTGTCGCGGGTGAGCGTCCAGGTGGTGTTGCGCGACAGGATGTCGACTTCACCAGCCTGCAGGGCGGCAAGGCGCTGCTGGGCGGACAGGGCGACGTACTTCACCTTCTCCGAATCGCCGAACACGGCGGCGGCCACGGCGCGGCAGATGTCGATGTCCAGGCCCTTGAACTTGCCCTGGGCATCGGGGGCGCCGAAACCGGCGAGACCGGTGTGAACACCGCACACCACCTGACCGCGGCTCTTGACCGAATCGAACGTCGGGCCGGCCTGGGCGGCGCCGGCGGAAACACCCACGGCCAGAGCGGCAACGGCAGTGGCGGTAAACAGCTTCTTCATCAAATGCCTCCCGTTCAAAGGGCAAAAGGAAACGGTTTGCGTCGGCGCGTGATCCGGTCGCAGCCTCCCCGCGGCCGGCATTTCGCGTCGAAACCTTGTTTTCGGGCGGATGGTAGCCGATCCAAAGGCGACTGAAAAGCTCGTGTTTCGTTCGAGTGAAACCCGTTTCATTTGATTCAAGCCGCGCTTGTGCAGGCGCTCGTTTGTTGCAGTGCAAGAACACCCTGGTTCTGACTTATGCCCTAGTTGCATTCCCTTGGCCCCTCCCATAGGCTGCGTAAGGTTTTGATCCTGCTGGTGCCATGGCGGCGGCAGACGGGGTTGTGCCTTTACCGAATCGTCATCTGTGGCTGATACTCTGCGTCCGCCGACGGCATCGGGCGCTTTCGGTGTGTCTCAGCGGCACGCCGGGGGCGGGTGAGGGGAAGAGAGGGGCCTGCCGGGCCCCGCGGGTCGGAAGTGGTGGATGAGCGTACTGTTCAAGGCGCTTGAAAAGGCGGCGCGCCAGAACGCCGCAGCGCAGGATACGGCCGCCGGCACGGGGAGCGCGGCGGCAGGGTGGGACGACATGCCCGCGGCTCCGGCCGCCGGCGGTCGCGGCCGCACCGTCGTCCGCATCGTCGGGCTGCTGTTCCTGGCGGCGACGGCGGTGGTGCTGGCCGGCCTGGTGCTCTATTCCGACGACATCGAACGCATGCTGGCCGATGCCATGGTGGCGCCGGTCGCCCCGGTGACGCCGGTCGCGCCGGTCGTGGCCCCTGCCGACCCGGCGCCGCAGCCGGCGGTGCCGGAAGCCGTGGCCGAGGCCCCTGCCGCTGCCGAGGCTCCCGCTGCCGACGCGCCTGCCGCTGCCGACAGCCTTGCCGCGGCGCCTGCTGCGGACGATGCGGCGGCACCCGCCGCCGATCCGGCGCCGGTGGTCGCGGCCGCTCCGCCGGCCGTGGCCCAGGCGCCCCAGGAGCCCGACGCGGTCGATCCCGACGACGACATTGCCCTGCTGATGCAGCTGGGGGCCGCCCGCCGCGGTGCGGCGCCGGCCTCGGCGGAACCGGCCGTGCCGGCGGTGACGCCGCCGGTGGTGGTGGTCGCGCGGCCGGACCGGGTGACGGTGGAAGACGCCTTCGGCATCCGGCAGGCGGCGGTGGACGGCCTGCAGGTGAGCGCTCCGGCGGTGGTGGGTCGCGATGCCGGCTCCACCGGCGCCGATGGCGTCACCGTCGCCACCATCCCCATGGAAACCCAGGCGAGCCTTGCCGAGGCCTATACGGCGCTGGTGCGCGGCAACCATGCCTCGGCGCTGGAAAGCTATGCCGCGGTGGCGGCGCGCGAGCCTGACAACGTGGCCGCCCTGGCCGGTCAGGCGGCGGCGCTGCACAAGCTGCGGCGGCTGGACGAGGCGCGCGCCGCCTACGAGCAGGTGCTCGCCCGCCAGCCCGATCACCGCGAGGCGCTGACCAACATGATCGCCCTGATCGGCGACAGTTCCCCGCGCGACGCCATCCGTCGGCTGGAGGCGCTGCAGGCGCAGGCGCCCGATTTCAGCCCGGTGCCGGCGCAGCTGGGCATGCTGCACGCCCGCCTGGGCGACGTCGACCGCGCCGCGGCGGCGCTGCGGCGGGCCATCGCCCTGTCGCCGGACAACGCGCTCTATCACTACAACCTGGCGGTGGTCAGCGACCGCGCCGGCCGCCATGCCGAGGCGGCGCAGGCCTACGAGCACGTGCTGCGGCTGATCGCCGGCGGTGCCGCCGCCGGCATGGACCCGCGCCCCATCCAGGAGCGGCTGGCCTTCCTGCGGGCGGGGCGCTGACCATGCCGTACCTCGCCCACTTCGCCCTGGCGGTCCACCCCTTCGGCCTGACGCCGAACACCGAGCAGTATTTCCCCACCGCCAACAACACCCACATCCTGCAGTCGCTGCAATACGCGACCGCCAAGCGCGGCGGCATCCTGAAGGTGGTCGGCGATGTCGGCACCGGCAAGACCATGCTCTGCCGGCTGCTGCTGCGGGCGTTGATGGACAACCCGGACACCCGCGGCGGCGTCGCCTACCTCAACGCCCCGCAGGCCGACGGGGAATGGCTGCTGGCGGCGCTGTGCATCGAGTTCGGGCTGGACGGCGGCGGCAACCGGGCGGAGCTGATGCACCGCCTCAACCAGTTCCTGGTGGCCGCCCATGCCGAGGGCCGCACCTGCGTGGTGGTGGTGGACGAGGCCCAGGCCCTCGGCCCGGCCGGGCTGGAGACCATCCGCCTGCTGTCCAACCTGGAGACGGAAACCGCCAAGCTGCTGCAGATCGTGCTGTTCGGCCAGCCGGAGCTGGACGCCCTGCTGGCGCGGCCGGACCTGCGGCAGATCAACCAGCGCATCGTCTTCGCCTTCAACACCCAGCCGCTGAGCGAGCCGGAGGTCGGCGCCTACGTGCAGCACCGGCTGCGCTGCTCGCGCCTGCCGGGGGTGGAATTCCCGGTGCTGACGCCGCCGGCGCTCGACCTGCTGGCGCGCGCCAGCCGGGGCGTGCCGCGGGTGGTGAACATCCTGGCCGACAAGGCGCTGATGATCGCCTTCGGTGAGAACGCCATGCCGGTGACCGAGGCCCACGTCGCCAAGGCGGTGGCCGACAGCCGCGCCATCGTCGGCGACGTGCCGCTGCGCCGCCCCCGCCGAGGCTGGGGGCGTCGCCTGCTGTGGGCCAGCATCGCCGTCGAGGCGGCGGTGGTGGCCGGCATCCTGGTGCTCAACCCGGACCTGCCGCGCCGCGCCCTCGACCTGCTGACCGCCGAGCCTGCCCCGGCCCCCGCTGTCGCCGCCCCGGCTCCCGCTCCTGTCGCCCCGGCGGCGCCGGCCGTCGCCGCTCCCGCCGCTGCGCCGGCGGAGCCCGTTGCTCCCGCCGTCGCCGCACCGGCCGCCGTGGCCCCGGTGGCGGCCCCGGCCGAGCCTGCCGTCGAGGCCGCCGCCGAGCCTGCCATCGAGGCCGCTGCCGAGCCGGCCCCGGCCGTGCCGCCGGTGGTGCCGTCGTCGCTGCCGGCACCCGCACCGGCTGTCGTACCTGCTCCTGCGCATGCTCCTGCTCCTGCCGCCGCGCCGCCGGCCAGCGGATCGGCGGTGCCGGTGCCCACGCCCAAGCCGGTGGCCGTGGCGCCCTCATCCGCCGCCAGCCCCGCCCCGCCAGTCGCGCAGACGGTGACCGGCGGCAGTGCGGTGGTGACGGTCAATGCCCGGCGCGAGGACGGCTCGCTGGTCGGCCGCCGCATGCCCGACGGAAGCTGGCGATGGGAATGATCGACCTCGCCCTTGCCGCCCTGCTCGGGCTCGTCGCCGGCTCCTTCGCCAGCGCCGTGTCCTATCGCCTGCCGCGCGGCCTGCCCATGGTGGCGGCGCGCTCGGCCTGCCCGCAGTGCGGCCGGGCGCTGGCGCCGCTGGACCTGGTGCCGCTTCTCAGCTGGGCGGCCAACCGCGGCCGCTGCCGTCATTGCGGCGCCGGCGTGTCGTGGCGCTATCCGCTGACCGAGGTGGCGGCAGCGGCCGCCTTCGTGCTCATCGCCTGGGCGGAAGGATCGTGGCTGACGGCGGGGCTGCTGATGGTGGTGGCGACGTTGCTGATCACCGCCGCCGTCATCGACCTGGAATTCGGCATCCTGCCGGACAAGCTGCACATCGCCGTGGCGCCCTTCGCCCTGGCCTATCGCTGGCTGCTGGACGCGACCCTGCTGCCGGCGCTGCTGGGGGCGGGGGCGGGCTATGCCGCCGGGCTGGCGCTGTTGTACGGCTTCAAGCTGATGACCGGGCGCGAAGGGCTCGGCCGCGGCGACGTGAAGTTCCTGGCGGTGGCGGGCCTGCTGCTGCAGCCGGAACAATGGGTGGCCTTTCCGCTCATCGCCGGGGTGGCGGGGGTGACCACCGGCCTGCTGTGGCGGGCCAGCGGCCGGGGGGCGGAGTTCCCCTTCGGTCCGGCGCTGATCGGCGCCCTGTTCGTGTGCCTGCTGCTGCCGGGCAATACGCTCGGCACGCTGGGGGAATGAGAGGTCTTGTCGGGAGTCGCGGCCGGCGGCTGCGACCGTGGTGAGGGGAATGGGTATGGGTGTGCGTGTGCTTGCTGCCGTCGCGCGACGGTCGGTGCTGATGGGGGTGGCCGGGCTGACGCTGGTGGTGGCGTCGTGCGGCGGCGCCCACGACAGCGCCGGCGGCCTGACCAAGGAAGACTACGAGGCGCTGAAGGCCCGCCGCCCGGCGCCCGACGTGCGCACGCTGGAAGAACCGCCGATCCCCGACCTGCAGCCGATCCTGGCGGCGCCGCAGCCGCCGTCGCTGGCCGACAGCCGCCGCGTCAGCGTGCAGGCGACCGAGCCGACCTCGGTGCGCGACCTGCTGATCGAGATCGCCCGCCGCGCCGACATCGACCTGGAACTGGACCCGCGCATCGAAGGCGGCGTCATCATCACCGCCCGCGACCGCCCGGTGGCCGACGTCATCGACCGCCTGGCCGACCTCGCCGGCCTGCGCTACGAGTTCAAGGACAACCGTCTGCGGGTGGAACTGGACGAGCCTTACCTCGACAGCTATCGGGTGGATGCGCTGTCCCTGCGGCGGACTACCGCCAGTTCCATCTCGTCGTCCACCGACGTGTTCTCGGCAGTGGGCGAGGGCAGCAGCGCCGGCACCAACGCCTCCACCACCGCGGTGACTACCGAGGCCGAGGCCGACCTGTGGCAGGAGATCACCGACAATATCGACTCCATGATCAAGCAGGCGGTGCCGCAGGCGCGCACCGCCCAGGTGACGACCGGCGCCGGGACCGGCCCGACGCCCGGGGAGGG
>NZ_BAAAEP010000031.1:0-1478 GCF_039523075.1 Caenispirillum bisanense | reverse complement strand
CGACCGGCGCCGGCGCCCGCGCCGCTCCAGCCGCCGGTGCCGGCGCGACGCCGGGGGAGGGGGCGGTACCGGGGGCCGCTCCGGCAGGCGCGGCCGCTCCGACCGGGGCACCGGGACTACCTGCTGCTGCTCCCACCGATCCGCTGGCGGCCGCGCAGCAGATTGCGGCCGCCACCGCTGCGGTGCCGGCCGCTGCCGCTGCTTCGGCCGCCGGAGCTGCGGCAGGGGCGCTGACAGCCGCGCTCGCCCCGACGGAGGGCAACGGTCACTACTACGCTATCAACCGCCAGGCTGGCGTGGTGTCGGTGTTCACCACCAGGCGCCAGCACGAAAAGATCGCCGCCTACTTGCGCGACGTGGTGCGGCGGACCGAAACCCAGGTTCTGATCGAGGCGAAGATCGTCGAGGTCAATCTATTCGAGCAGTTCCGCGCCGGCATCAACTGGGATGTCGCTTTCAAGGGCGCCCGTGCCGCCACCAACCTTACCCAGAACCTGCTGGATGAGACCGGCTTCAACAGCCCGCTCGGCGCTCTGGCCGTCGTCAGCGGCCGTATCGGCAATGTCGACATCGGCGCCGCCGTCGACTTCGTCGACCAGTTCGGCACCACCCGCACCTTGTCGAGCCCGCGCCTGACCGTCCTGAACAACCAGAACGCCGTGCTGAAGGTGGCCGAGAACGACGTCTATTTCACTATCGAGATTGAGCGCGAGATCGACATCGAAACCGGCCGTGAAACCCGGACCTACACCGCCGACGTGCATACGGTGCCGATCGGCGTCATCATGTCCGTGCAGCCGTCGATCAACGCCGAGACCGGCCAGATCAAGATGAACCTGCGGCCGACGGTGTCGCGCATCACCCGTCGCGTGCCCAACCCTGCGGTTGACCTGCAGGTGGCGGAAATCCGCGCCAGTTCCTCCGTCACCATCCCGCAGATCCAGTCCACCATCCCCGTCGTCGAGGTGCGGGAACTGGACAGCATGGTCACCATGCAGTCGGGCGAGGTTCTGGCGCTCGGCGGCCTGATGCAGGAACGGTCGAACAACGAGGACAGTGGTGTTCCCGGCGTGAAGGACGTTCCGCTGCTGGGGGCACCGTTCAAGCGGGAGAACAAGGACACCAACATCGTAGAACTGGTGATTTTCCTGCGCGCCACCATCGTCAACGGCCGCGATAGCGTCCATCCCGCCGACGTCGAGCTTTACAACAAGTTCACGCCGGACCCCCGGCCGATCGCCTTCTGAGCAGCGGGAGGGGACGATGCGGCTGACATTGGGGGAGGTTCCCGCTCCGGGAGAGGCGCTGACGCAGGCGGCGGCTGATGCCGTCGTGCCGGCGCCGGCGCGGCGCGTGGCGCTGGCGCTGGGCGACAGCCCGGCCGCCGGCGATGCAGTACCGCCGGCGGCCGATCTGCCGTCGGTGACGGCCCCGCGCGCCGGGCTCGCCCTCGGCAGCCTCGCCAGCGCGCCGCCGCC
>NZ_BAAAEP010000030.1:0-53857 GCF_039523075.1 Caenispirillum bisanense | reverse complement strand
CCCTGCGCCCGCCCCCGCCGCCGCGCCGGCGGAGGCGCAGACGGCCGCCGTCCCTCCGCCGCCGCCGGCTGCCGCACCGCCCGCCGCGACGGTGGAGGAGCCGGACAAGCCGGATGTCCGCACCGCCGGCAATCCGGCCCCCAGCTTCGACCGCCTGTCCGCCCCGCCGGGCAAGCCGGAACCGCTGAAGGCGGCGCCGGTGTCCGATCTGGTGCGCAACACGCCGGCCGGGCCGCTGCCCATCGCCGCGCCCGACGGCCGCAAGGCCTGGAACACCTACGCCAAGCCCTTCAACGCCCCTGCCGGCACGCCGCGGGTGGCGGTGGTGGTGGCCGACCTCGGCCTGATGCCGGCGGCCACCGACGCCGCTATCACCAAGCTGCCGGCCGGCGTGACGCTCGCCTTCAGCCCCTACGGCTTCGACATTCCGCAGGCCATGCAGCGGGCGCGCGAGGCCGGGCACGAGGTGATGATGGCGCTGCCCATGGAAGACCGCGGCTTCCCGGCCCACGATCCCGGTCCGCTCGGCCTCAACTCGTTGCTGCCGGCCAACGACAACCTGATCCGCCTCAACACCATCCTCACCAAGGGGGTCGGTTATGTCGGCCTGCTCGGCCGTGGCGGCGCCACCTTCACCGCCAAGCCGGAACTGATGAAGCCGGTGCTCGACACCATCGCCCGCTCCGGCCTGCTGTACCTGCAGCCGAGCAGCGGCGTGCAGCTGGCGTCCTACGGCCAGATCGCCACGCCGACGGCGGTGGTCGACCTGACGCTGGACGAACGCCCCTTCCGCGCCGCCATCGACGCCCGCCTGCGGGCGCTGGAGGCGCTGGCCAAGGAACGCGGCAGCGCCGTCGCCGTCATCTCGCCGACGCCGCTCGCCTTCGATGCCGTCTCCAGCTGGCTGGCCGAGGCCCAGGCGCGCGGCATCGCGCTGGCGCCGGTGTCGGCCGTCGTGCGTCCCTGATCCCCTGCCGGAGTGACCGCCCCGCCATGACCGCCGTCGATCCCGCCGCCCTCCCCTACCGCAAGTGCGCCGGCCTGATGCTGGTGAATGCCGACGGGCTGGTGTTCGTCGCCCGCCGCAAGGACACGCCGGACGCCTGGCAGATGCCCCAGGGCGGCATCGACAAGGGCGAGACGCCCCGCGACGCCGCCCTGCGCGAGCTGGAGGAGGAAATCGGCACCAGCAAGGCGGAGATCATCGCCGAAAGCGCCGACTGGCTGCGCTACGACCTGCCGGCGGAGCTGGTGGGCAAGGTGTGGAAGGGCAAGTACCGCGGCCAGGAGCAGAAGTGGTTCCTGCTGCGCTTCACCGGCCGCGACGAGGACATCGACATCAACACCCGCCACCCCGAGTTCGACGCCTGGAAGTGGGCGCCGGTGGACGACCTGCCGGCCATGATCGTCCCCTTCAAGCGCCCCATCTACGACGCCCTGGTGGCCGAGTTCGGGCCTCAGGTGAAGGCGCTGGCGGCCGGCTGAACCGGCCCCCGGCGCATGTGCAGCAGCGGGTAGGGGCGGCCCGTGGGGTCGAGCGGCGAGCGCCCCGTCACCACGAAGCCGAGACGGTGATAGAACGCGACGCCGCCGGCGTTCTGCTCGTTCACGTCCACCGTCAGGGCGGCGCCGCCGGCCTGCACCGCCGCATCCAGGATCAGCCGCCGGCCGATGCCGCGGTCATGGCTGTCCGGCGCCACGAACAGCGCGTCCACATGGCTGCCGGTCAGGCCGAGGAAGCCGGCCGGGCGGCCGTCCGCCTCCGCCACCGTCAGGGCCGCCGCCGGCAGGTACTCCCGCCGCACCAGCCCGGCATAGAACGACAGGTCGGCCGGGGCGAGGAAGGCATGGGTCGCCTGCACCGCCGTCAGCCAGATGTCGAACAGGGCGTCGAGGTCGGCCGCCGTCGCCGGCCGCAGCAGCACCGGCAGCAGCGCCGCGGGCCCCCCTCCGCCGCCGCTCATTCGCTTGCCACCGTCAGGTCGCCGACGGTGATGCGGTGGCGCAGCTGCTCGATCTCGGCCCGCATGGCGGCGGTGAGGGCGGCGTTGTGCTCGTCGAAGGCGACGCCGACGCCGTCGTCGCGCAGGCCCAGCACCGTCTGGCCGGGCTTCCAGGCATCGCGGCCGAGCATGGCGGCGGCCACCATCACCGCCCGGTCCACCCGCTTCACGGCGCTGGTCAGCATGGTGCCGGGGTGCAGGTAGTTCTGGTTGGCGTCCACCCCGATGGCGAGGCAGCCGGCATCGCGCGCCGCCTGATAGACGCCGAGGCCGCTCGCCCCGGCGGCGGCGAACAGCACGTCGGCGCCGGCCTCGATCTGCTGGCGGGCCAGCAGCAGGCCGCTGAACGGATCGTCCCAGGCCGCCGACTCGGTGCCCAGCACCGCCGCCAGCACCCGCCCCTGCGGCCGGGTGAACTGGAACCCCTGGCGGAAGCCGGCGCGGAAGCGGCGGATGGGCGGCACCTCCACCCCGCCGATGAAGCCGGCGATGCCGCTGCGGCTGGCGAGCCCGGCCATGGCGCCGGCGAGGAAGGCCGCCTCGTGGTCGGCGAAGCTGATGGCGGCGACGTTGGGCAGGTCGGCCTCGCCGTCGATGACGACGAAGCGGCGGTTGGGCTGCTCGCGCGCCACCTGCTCCACCACCGGCACGATGCCGGCGCCGACGGTGATGACGAAGGTGTGCTGCGCCGCCGCCGCCAGCACCACCTCCAGCCGCGCCGCCGGTTCCGGCACCTCGTATTCCACCAGCGCCGCCGCCTCCCGGCGGCGGACCTCCTGCACCCCCTGATAGGCCAGTTGCAGGAAGCCCTTGTCCATCTTGCCGCCGACGTCATAGACGATGGCGGCGGTGGGCGGCGCGGCGGTTGCCGCCGTCGTCAGCACCACCGCCAGCACGGCCGTCAGCGCCGGGGCCAGCAGGACGAGCAGCAGCCGCGCGACGGCGCCCCTCATGCGCAGGCCGCCTGCCGGCTGTCGGCGATGAAGCGCTGGAAGTCGCCCGACTCCATGGGCTTGCCCCAGTAGTAGCCCTGCCCCAGGTGACAGCCTTCGGAGCGGAAGAAGGCCACGTGGTCGGCGGTCTCGATGCCCTCCGCCACCACCTCCAGCCCGAAGTCGCGGGCGATGTTCATGATGGCGCGGGTGATGCGGACGTCGTCCTCGTTGCGCAGCATCTCGCGCACGAAGGACTGGTCGATCTTCAGGCAGGTGACGCGCAGCCGCTTCAGGTAGGACAGCGACGAGTAGCCGGTGCCGAAATCGTCGATGGCGAGGCTCACCCCCAGGCTGCGCAGCCCGTCGAGCATGCGCAGCACCTTGGCGCCGTCGGTCATGATGACGCTTTCGGTGATCTCCACCTCCAGGCTCTCGGGGCCGAGGCCGGCGCCGTGCAGCGCCCGTTCCACCATCTCCACCACGTCCTGGCAGAGGAACTGCACCGCCGAGACGTTCACCGCCACCTTCAGCGGCGGCAGGCCGGCCTCGCGCCAGGCGCGGTTCTGGCGGCAGGCCTCGTGCATCACCCACTCGCCCAAGGGCACGATGAGGCCGGAGCGTTCCGCCACCGGGATGAACTGGGCCGGGTTGATGCGGCCGCGCTGCGGGTGCTCCCACCGCACCAGCGCCTCCATGCCGACGCAGGCGCCGGAGGAGATGTCGATCTTCGGCTGGTAGAGCAGGCGGAACTGGCCGTCGTCGATGGCCCGCCGCAGCTCGCCGCGGATGGCCTTGCGCTCCTGCTGCTGCTCGCCGAGGCGCGGGGTGTAGACCCGCACCCGCCCCACCGGCTCGGCCTTGGCGCTGTTCATGGCCAGTTCGGCGCGGCTCAGCAGGTCGGCGGGGCGGCGGCCGTCGCGCGGGAAGTAGCTGATGCCGAAGGCGCCGCGCACCTCGATGCTCAGGCCCTCCACGTCCACCGGCTGGGCCAGCACCTGGGCGAACTGGTCGACATAGGCGGCGAGGTTGCCGTCGCTGTCGTTCAGGGCCGCCGCCACCACGGCGAAGTCGTCGCCGCCCAGCCGCGCCACCACGTCGCCCGGCCGCACCCGGCGGCGCAGCCGTTCCGCCACCGCCACCAGCACGCGGTCGCCGGTGGAATGGCCGAAGGTGTCGTTGATGTCCTTGAAGCCGTCCAGGTTGAGGAAGATGACGGCGCCGCTTTCCTCGACCGCCAGCCGCTCGGTCACCGCCGCCTCGAAGGCCATGCGATTGCCGAGGCCGGTGAGCGGATCATGCCGCGCCAGATGCGCCGCCCGCCCCATGGCATCGCGGAAGGTGGCCAGCGCCTGCCCCATGGCCGTCACCTCGTCGCTGCCGTCCACCGGCACCGGGTGATCGAGGTCGCCGGCGGCGATGGCGCGCATGCTGTGGTCCAGCCGCGACAGCCGCCGCACCACGCTGCGCCCGACATATAGCCAGGCGATGAGCAGCGCTCCGGCCAGGGCGGCGGCCGACACCACCGCCAGCACCACCTTGCTGCGGGTCAGCATGGTGGAGGCGGCGGCGCGTTCCAGCCCGGCGGCCTGCTGCGCTTCCGACGTCAGGGCGGTGATGAGGGTGGCCAGTTCGCCGGCCTGGCGCTGCAGGTCGGCAAAGCGGGCGGCGGCCACTTCGGTCGCCGCCAGTTCGCGGCCGCGCAGGGCGGGCAGACCGTCGCTGCCCGCCGCCAGCCCGCGCAGGCGCTGCAGGAAGGAGGCCATGGCCGAGGCCATCTGCGGCGTCATGGCCGGCAGGTGTTCGTCCTTCAGGGTCTCCACCGACCGCAGCACCGTATCGATGGTCCGCAACTGGCGGCTGACGTCGGCGGCGGTCTCGGCATCGCGCACGCCGGCCAGCAGCACCAGCAGGCGGTTGATCTCGGTCAGGAAGGCCCAGCGCAGGCCGCCCGATTCGCCGGGACCGGCCACCAGCAGGCGGTATTCCTGATGCAGCACGTCCAGCTGCTCCAGCAGCGCCGCCTGCTGCGCCGCCAGATCCCGGCGGTGGCGCATGGCGGAGCGCAGCAGCTGCAGGTTGGCGCTGGCGCGCGCCGCCGCCTCGCCCACCCGCCGCAGCTCGACGGTTTCACCCAGGGCCTGGGCGACCTGGCGATGGGCGGCCAGGAAGGCTTCCTCCGCCTGCGCCACCTTGGCCGATTCCGCCGCCAGCTGCAGGTCCGTTTCGGCGAAGATGATGGAGGGCGCGCCCCCCACCAGGGCATTGGCCCGCTGCGCCAGTTGCGACAGCGCCACCACGCCGGGAATGCGCTCGGCCGTGAAGCCGTCCAGCACCGTGGCGGTGCGGGCGAAGGTGGCCCACGCCAGTCCGGTCACCAGCACCGACATGCCGGCAATGGCGACGAAGGCGAGCCACAGCTTGGCCCGAATTCCGAATCGCGCCGGCGGAGGGGTCGGGGTCGGCGGCGTGGCGGCTCCGGCCATGGGGTCTTCCCGGAGTCAGGGTGGAGACGGAGGTATAATACCCGCGGATTATGTCGATCGACCGGAGAGCGGCCAGTTACAGTTTTTGAACATCGCTGCCGGCAAGGGTCCGACACCTACAGGTACCAGCAATGCGCGCGGCAGGGAAGCGCGGCCATGGGCGCAGTGGGGGCTTTGCCGGCGGCGGACCGGCCTCAGGCGGCGGCCTTCAGTTCCTCGCTCATGCGGCGGGAGCGGCTGGCGATGTAGCGCCACATCATGGCGCCGAAGAAGCGGCCGAATCGACCCTGCGGGCTGATGCCGGCCGCCTTCAGCACCATGTTGGAGGCCCGTTCCACATGCGGCGGCCGGTACAGGCTGAAGGCGCGCGCCGCATAGGCCAGGTTGGCGGTCTTGCGGTCGTAGGGGGTGCCTTCGGGGAAGTTGCCGCAGTGGTAGGCGTAGGAGAGTTCGTCGTCCTCCGACTCCTTGATGCGCGACAGGGCGACCAGGATGCGCTTCCAGGTCGGCACGTTCTCGCGCTCCAGGTACTTCTGCATGTGGGTGTAGAACATCTTGAAGTGCCGGAACTCGTCGCCGGCGATGCGGTGGCAGATGTCCTTCAGCACCGGCTCGTCGGTGGCGTCGCGCAGGGCGGAGTAGAACGAGCTGGTGCCGGTCTCGACGATGCAGCGGGCGATCAGCTCGCCGGTGCGCGAACCGCGGATCGACTCGGTGGCGTCCAGCTGGATCTGGTAGCCCTCGCGGAACCGGCGGAAGGCATCGCGATAGTCGAACGACGGATCGGCCATCTCCGCCCAGCGGCCGAGGGCGTCGCCGTGCTGCACCTCCTCGTCCTCCCAGTGGGCGGCCATGTCGCTGAAATAGGCGTCGTCGGTGAAGACGTTGCGGAGGTAGGCGGTATAGTCGGCGGCGTTGCGCTCCACCATGGCGGCGGCCTTGATCACCCGCAGGATGTCCGGGTCGACCCGCGACCGGTCGAAGCGGTCCCAGGGAATGTCGTCCATCGTCCAATGTTTCATGGTGACTTGCCCGTCGGTTGCCGTTACGCCCGTTTCCCCACCCCCAGGTTGGTGGCAAAGGAAGCGGATTCAAGCCGGTAGGATGCGAGTGCGTCGCACAAGGGGCCTTGTTTACACCCTGCGGCGCGGCTTGCAAAGGCCGGCGCCGTGCGCCATCGCCGATCAGGGGAGACAGGGACACGCCGACCGGACGCCCCCTGCCCGTCCGCCGGGCGCCTCCCTGCCCCCAAGCGCAAGGGGCCGGCCACCCGACGGTGACCGGCCCCTTGCGGTATCGCTGCGGCAGCCGGGTGCGGCTGCCCGCATGCCTCAGGCGAGCGCCGCCCGCATGGCCTCGGCGACCGCCAGCTGGCGCTGCGCCTGGGCCTTCTCGGCGGGGGTATCGGCTTCCTGCGCGGCGTCGCGGGCGGCCTGCAGCCGCTTCTCGACCGTCTCGCGGGACAGATCCTCAAGGCGCACGGCCTCTTCCGCCAGCACCGTGCAGCGCTCTTCGGTCACTTCGGCGAAGCCGCCGGCGACGAAGATGCGGTTGGCGACGGCGCCGTTCTTGTAGATGTCGAGCACGCCGGGGCGCACGGTCGACAGCAGGGGGGAGTGGCGCGGCAGGGCACCGAAGTTGCCCTCGGCGCCCGGCACCACCACCATCTCGACCGGCTCGGAGACCAGCAGCTTCTCCGGCGAGACCAGTTCGAATTCAAGCGTTTCCGCCATGGTACCTCCGACGGCCCGTATGTGCCGCAACGGCGCGTGGGCCCAACCTTACGCGAAGACGGGGAGCGACCGAACCGTGGCCGGCCGCTCCCGACCTCTGTGATACCGACCGCTTACGCGGCTTCGGCAGCCATCTTCTTGGCCTTCTCGACGGCTTCCTCGATGGTGCCGACCATGTAGAAGGCCTGCTCCGGCAGGTGGTCGTAGGAGCCTTCGACGATGCCCTTGAAGCCGCGGATGGTGTCGTCCAGCTGGACGAACACGCCCGGGGTGCCGGTGAACACTTCGGCGACGTGGAAGGGCTGCGACAGGTAGCGCTGGATCTTGCGGGCGCGGGCGACGGTCAGCTTGTCTTCTTCCGACAGTTCGTCCATGCCCAGGATCGCGATGATGTCCTGCAGCGACTTGTAGGCCTGCAGCACGCGCTGCACTTCACGGGCGGTCTTGTAGTGCTCCTCGCCGACCACCTTCGGGTCCAGCGCACGCGAGGTCGAGTCCAGCGGGTCGACGGCCGGGTAGATGCCCAGCTCGGCGATCTGGCGCGACAGCACGGTGGTGGCGTCCAGGTGGGCGAAGGAGGTGGCGGGCGCCGGGTCGGTCAGGTCGTCGGCGGGCACGTAAATGGCCTGCACCGAGGTGATCGAACCCTTGTTGGTCGACGTGATGCGCTCCTGCAGGGCACCCATGTCGGTCGACAGGGTCGGCTGGTAACCCACCGCGGACGGAATGCGGCCGAGCAGCGCCGACACTTCCGAGCCCGCCTGGGTGAAGCGGAAGATGTTGTCGACGAAGAACAGCACGTCCTGGCCTTCCTCGTCGCGGAAGTATTCCGCCTGGGTCAGACCGGACAGGGCGACGCGGGCGCGGGCACCCGGCGGCTCGTTCATCTGGCCGTAGACCAGAGCGGCCTTGGAGTTGCCGCCTTCGAGGTCGATAACGCCCGACTCGATCATTTCGTGGTAGAGGTCGTTGCCCTCACGGGTACGCTCACCGACGCCGGCGAACACGGAGTAACCGCCGTGGCCCTTCGCGACGTTGTTGATGAGTTCCATGATGAGCACGGTCTTGCCCACGCCGGCGCCGCCGAACAGGCCGACCTTGCCGCCCTTGGTGTACGGGGCGAGCAGGTCGATGACCTTGATGCCGGTGACGAGAATTTCGGTCTCGGTCGACTGCTCGGCGAAGGTCGGGGCGGAACGGTGGATCGGCCACTTGGCCTTGCTGACCACCGGGCCGCGCTCGTCCACCGGCTCGCCGATGACGTTCATGATGCGGCCGAGGGTCTCGGGGCCGACCGGCACCAGGATCGGGGCGCCGGTGGCGGTCGCCTTGGCGCCGCGGGTCAGGCCGTCGGTCGAGTCCATGGCGATGGTACGGACCGTCGACTCACCGAGATGCTGCGCGACTTCGAGAACCAGCCGGTTGCCGTTGTTGTCGACCTCAAGGGCCGACAGGATGTTCGGCAGCTCGCCTTCGAACTTGACGTCCACGACGGCGCCCAGGATCTGGGTGATCGTACCGACGTTGTTCTGCGCCATGGAATGAACTCCTATCGTACCACTGACGTGGAATTTGAATTGCGTGTCGGCTGAACGGAGACGGGAAACCGGGGCGCCCTTAAAGGGCCTCGGCACCGGAGATGATTTCGATCAGTTCCTTCGTAATCATCGCCTGGCGCGTGCGGTTGTAGGTCAGCGTCAGCTTGTTGATCATCTCGCCGGCATTGCGGGTGGCGTTGTCCATCGCGGCCATCCGCGCCCCCTGCTCGGAAGCGGCGTTCTCGAGCAGAGCCGAGAAGATCTGCATGGCGACGTTGCGCGGCAGCAGCTCGGCCAGGATGCCTTCTTCCGAAGGCTCGTACTCGTACATCGCCTTCGGACCGGCCGGCGCCTCGTTGGCGTTGGCGGCCTGCGGCAGGGCGAACGGGATCAGCTGCTGGCGGGTGACCACCTGGCTGATCGCCGACTTGAACTTGTTGTAAATGATCGTGCAGACGTCGAACTCGCCGGCCTCGAACATGGTCAGCACGCGGCTGGCGATGGCGTCGGCTTCGGCGAAGGCGAGGCCGCGACGGCCCACGCCTTCATAACCGTCGATGATGAGCCTGGCATAGTCGCGCTTCAGTGCGTCGCGGCCCTTGCGGCCGACGCACAGAACCTTGACCTGCTTGCCCTCGGCCAGCAGCTCGGCAATCGTGTTGCGGGCGGCACGCACGATGGAGCCGTTGAAGCCGCCGCACAGGCCGCGATCCGCCGTCATGACGACCACCAGGTGGACGTCGGACTTGCCGGTGCCGGACAGCAGCTTCGGCGCGCCGGGGAGGCCGGCCATGGAGCCGGCCAGATTCCCCAGCATACGACCCATCCGCTCGGCGTAGGGACGGCCAGCTTCGGCGGCTTCCTGGGCGCGACGCAGCTTGGACGCCGCCACCATCTTCATGGCGGAGGTGATCTTCTGCGTCGACTTCACCGAGGCGATACGCCCGCGAAGGTCCTTCAAGCTAGGCATGGAGTAGAGACCCTTCCTTCAGCCGTTGCGGATGCCGTCGATTACGCCGCGAAGGACTTCGCGAAGCCGTCCAGGAAGGACTTCAGCTTGTCCTGGGTGTCGTCCGACAGTTTCTGCTCGGAACGGATGGCCTGCAGGATGCCCGGCGCCTTGGCCTTCATCTCGTGCAGCATTTCGCGCTCGAAGCGGTTGACGGCGTTGACCGGCAGCTTGTCGAGGTAGCCCTTGGTGCCGGCGAAGATCGACACCACCTGCTCTTCGACCGGCAGCGGCGAGAACTGCGCCTGCTTCAGCAGCTCGGTCAGACGCTCGCCGCGGGCCAGCAGGCGCTGGGTGGCCGGGTCGAGGTCGGAGGCGAACTGGGCGAAGGCCGCCATTTCGCGGTACTGCGCGAGTTCCAGCTTGATCGTGCCGGCAACCTGCTTCATCGCCTTGATCTGGGCGGCGGAGCCGACGCGCGACACCGACAGACCGACGTTCACGGCCGGGCGGATGCCCTTGAAGAACAGGCCCGTCTCCAGGAAGATCTGGCCGTCGGTGATGGAGATCACGTTGGTCGGAATGTACGCCGACACGTCACCGGCCTGGGTTTCGATGACCGGCAGGGCGGTCAGCGAGCCGGCGCCGTTCTCGTCGTTCAGCTTCGCGGCGCGTTCCAGCAGGCGGGAGTGCAGGTAGAACACGTCGCCCGGGTAGGCTTCGCGTCCCGGCGGACGACGCAGCAGCAGCGACATCTGACGGTAGGCGACGGCCTGCTTGGAGAGGTCGTCGTAGAAGATGACGGCGTGCATGCCGTTGTCGCGGAAGAACTCGCCCATGGCGCAGCCGGTGTACGGCGCCAGGAACTGCATCGGGGCGGGGTCGGAGGCGGTGGCGGCGACGACGATGGTGTAGTCGAGCGCACCGTTCTCGGCCAGGGTCTTCACGACCTGGGCGACGGTGGAACGCTTCTGACCGACGGCGACGTAGATGCAGAAGAGCTTTTCCTTGTCGCTCTTCGCGGCGTCGTTGATCGTCTTCTGGTTGATGATGGTGTCCAGAATGACGGCGGTCTTGCCGGTCTGACGGTCACCGATGATCAGCTCGCGCTGGCCGCGGCCGACCGGGATCAGGGCGTCGATGGCCTTGAGGCCGGTCTGCACCGGCTCGTGCACCGACTTGCGCGGGATGATGCCCGGGGCCTTCACTTCGGCGCGCTTGCGCTCGGCGCCGACGAGGTCGCCCTTGCCGTCGATGACCTGACCGAGACCGTCGACCACGCGACCCAGCAGCGACATGCCGACCGGCACGTCCACGATGGCGCCGGTACGCTTGACGACGTCGCCTTCCTTGATGCTGGTGTCGTCGCCGAAGATCACGACGCCGACGTTGTCGGTTTCGAGGTTCAGGGCCATGCCCTTGATGCCGCCCGGGAACTCGACCATTTCGCCGGCCTGGACGTTGTCGAGACCGTAGATGCGGGCAATACCGTCGCCGACCGACAGGACGCGACCGACCTCGGCGACATCAGCCTCGGTGCCGAACGTGGCGATCTGTTCCTTCAGGATAGCGGAGATTTCCGCGGCGCGGATTTCCATCACCCAACCCCTTTCATGGCGAGCTGAAGTCTTTGCAGCTTCGTGCGGAGAGAATTGTCGATCATGCGCGACCCGACGCGGACGACGAGGCCGCCGATCAGCGAAGGATCGACGGCCGTCGAGAGCGCAACGTCCTTGCCGGTCGCCTGCTTGAGAGAGGCGGCCAGGGCGTCGCGCTGCGCATCGGTCAGCGGCTTGGCGGAGACGACTTCGGCGGTGACCTCGCCGCGCTTGGCGGCAAGCTTCGCCAGGAAGGCGTCGATGATGCCGGGCAGCGCGAACAGCCGGCGATTGGTGGCCGCAAGGCCGAGGAAGTTACGGGTGAGGTCCTGCATGCCGGCCTTTTCGGCCAGCGCGGTCACGCCCTTGACCTGCTCCTCGCGCGACAGCACAGGGCTCTCGACGAAGCGACGGAAGTCGGCGCTCTCGGCGATCATGGCCTTGAGATCGCGCAGGTCGCCGGCCACCTGGTCCAGGACGCCCTTTTCCTCGGTCAGCTCGAAGAGCGCCGAGGCGTAGCGGTCGGCCAGGCCGGTAGTTGCTGTTTCGGATGCCACGTGCGACTAGCCCCAGTGTAGTGCGTTGAAGACGCTGGAAGAAACCGCTTAACGATTTGGATTTGCTCGCAAAAGCGAACGCGCGCCAAGCCAGTCCCCCGCAAGCGCGTGAGGTAGTTAGCATAACCGGCATGGCGTTGCAAGCGCTCGGGGCGACCCGTTCGGGCAGGTTTTGGCCCTTTTCCCGGCCTTCCGAAGCCCCTGCGGCGGCGCTTACGGAACGCTAGAGAAAGCTGTAGGGGTCGATGTCCACCTGCACCCGCACCGCGTGGGGAACCCGCACTTTGGTGAGCCACCCCCGCATGACCGGCTGAATCCTCATGCCGCGCGGCGTTTTTACCAGGAATCGACGGCGATGGCGACCACGCAACAGCGCCAGCGGCGCCGGCGCCGGGCCGAGCACCTCCACCGCCGGGTCGCGCGGCGCATGCTGGGCCAGCGCCCGGCACACCGCATCCACCGCCGCCTCGTCCTCGCCGGACACGATCACCGCCGCCAGCCGGCCGAAGGGCGGCATGCTGGCCGCCCGGCGGCCTTCCGTCTCCGCCGCCAGGAACGAGTCGGCGTCGCCGGTGGCCAGGGCCTGCAGCACCGGGTGCTCCGGCTGGTAGGTCTGCAGCATCACCCGCCCCGGCTTCTCGCCGCGGCCGGCGCGGCCGGCCACCTGGGTCAGCAGCTGCCAGGTGCGTTCCGCCGCCCGCAGGTCGCCGCCCGACAGGCCGAGATCCGAATCGACCACGCCCACCAGGGTCAGCTGCGGGAAATGGTGCCCCTTGGCCAGCACCTGGGTGCCGATCAGCAGGTCCACTTCATGATCGGCGATTCGCTGCATCATCGCCGCCACCGCACTCGGCCCGCCCAGGGTGTCGGAGGCCACCACCACCGACCGCGCCTGCGGCCAGCGGCCTTCCACCTCCTCGGCCAGCCGCTCGACCCCCGGACCGCAGGCGGCCAGACTGTCCTCGGCGCCGCAGCCGGGGCATTCGGCGGGCAGCGGGGCGCTGTGGCCGCAGTGATGGCAGACGAGTCGCTTCGCCAGTCGGTGCTCCACCAGCCAGGCGGTGCAGTTGGGGCACTGGATGCGATAGCCGCAGGTGCGGCAGAGGGTGAGCGGGGCATAGCCGCGGCGGTTGAGGAACAGCAGCACCTGCTCGCCCTTGGCCAGGGTCTCGGTCACCGCCTCCACCACCGGCGGCGCCAGCCACGATCGGCCCCAGTCGCCCTTCTCGGGCGGGTAGCGGCGCATGTCCACCACCGTCACCGCCGGCATCTCGGCGCCGGCGTGGCGGTCGGGCAGGTGCAGGCGGTCGTAGCGGCCGGCCTCGGCGTTGATGGCGGTTTCCAGCGACGGCGTGGCGGAGGCCAGCACCACCGGAATGGCCCCCAGCTGCGCCCGCACCACCGCCATGTCGCGGGCGTGGTAGGGCACGCCCTCCTCCTGCTTGAAGGCCTGCTCGTGCTCTTCGTCGACGACGATCAGGCCGAGGTCGGGATAGGGCAGGAACAGCGCCGAGCGCGCCCCCACCACCACCGCCGCCCGGCCATCGGCCACCGCCCGCCAGGTGTCACGGCGGCGGGCGGCCGTCAGTTCCGAGTGCCACTCCAGCGGGCTCGCCCCGAAGCGGCGGCGGAAGCGGGCCAGCCACTGGCCGGTGAGGCTGATTTCCGGCACCAGCACCAGCACCTGCCGGCCGGCGCGCAGGGCCTCGGCCACCGCCTCGAAATAGACCTCGGTCTTGCCGGAGCCGGTCACCCCCTCCAGCAGCGCCACCGAGAAGGCCGGCTGCCGCACCCGCCGGCAGAGGTCGTCGGCGATCTCCCGCTGGCCGGGGGAAAGCTGCGGGCCGGGGTGGTCGGGGTCGGGCCGGTCGGGCGCCAGCAGCGGCTGCACCTGCGACGGCACCAGCACGCCCGCCTCCGCCAACCCGCGCACCACGCCGTCGGAGACGCCGGCCTCGCGCGCCAGTTCGGCGGCCGGCAGCGGCGGCAACTCCGCCCCCGCCTGCAGCACCGCCAGCCGGGCGCGGGTGGCCTTGATGCCCATGGCCTCCAGGTCGGGCGGACGGGCGGGATCGCGCAGGCCGTAGACGGTCAGCGGCCGCGCCTCCTCCAGCGCCTGCGGCACGCTCACCGCCATGCGCAGCACCGCGCCGGGGGCGCTGAGGGTATAGGCCGCCACCCAGTCGACGAACCGCCGCGTCACCGCCGGCAGCGGCGGCGCCGGGAAGGCCCGCAGCACGTCCTTCACCTTGGCGTCGGGCACCTCGCCGGTGCCGGGGCCCCACACCACGCCGATCTCCCGCCGCTTGCCCAGCGGCACCTCCACCGCCTGCCCCTCGACGACCGGCCCGTCGGTGCCCACCAGCGGCACGCGGTAGTCATAGACGCCCCCCAGCGGCAGCGGCAGCAGCACGCCGACGCGGCTGCCGGCGGCAAAGCGGGCGGGGGCGCCGTCTTCCGCCGGGGCGGCGGGCGCAGGAGTGGCGGGCGGCCGTGTCATGGGCTACACTCTATCCGACGCGGCTTAAAGGCGCCACGGCAAGTCCTTGAGCCGTAATCAAATTCCCCCACCGACGCTGTCCTCAACCGCAAACGGCATGACCCACTCATGAAGTTCTTCATCGACACGGCCAACCTGGACGACATCCGCGATCTGGCCGAAACCGGCCTCGTCGACGGCGTCACCACCAACCCATCGCTGGCGGCCAAGGCCGGCATGAAGTTCACCGATCTGGTGAAGGAAATCTGCGCCGTCGTCCCCGGCCCGGTCAGCGCCGAGGTCACTGCCCCCGACCACGCCACCATGATGCGCGAGGCGGACGTGCTGCGGAAGATCGCCGACAACGTCTGCATCAAGGTGCCGCTGACCCCCGACGGCCTGAAGACCTGCCGCAAGCTGTCCGACGACGGCACGCTGGTCAACGTCACCCTGTGCTTCAGCGCCGCCCAGGCCATCCTGGCGGCCAAGGCCGGCGCCGCCTTCGTGTCGCCCTTCGTCGGCCGCCTGGACGACATCGGCCACGACGGCATGGCGCTGATTGCCGAGATCGTCGAGATCTACTCCAACTACCTCGACATCGGCACCGAGGTGCTGGTCGCCTCCGTCCGCAACCCGACCCATGTGGTGGATGCCGCCCGCATCGGCGCCCATGTGGCCACCCTGCCGCCGTCGGTGCTGCGCCAGCTCTACGCCCATCCGCTGACCGACAAGGGCCTTGCCGCCTTCGACGCCGACTGGAAGAAGTCCGGCCTCAAGATCCTGGAGGACTGACCTTGGCCGATCAGGACACCGCCGCCGCCGAGGCGCCGCGCATCACCGCCCGGCAGGTGAAGGAGTACCTGCGGGCCCATCCGCAGTTCCTGGCCGACAACATGCCGCTGGTGGCGGAGCTGCTGCCCGGCCTGTCGGCGCGCGACGACGGCAACGTGGTCGACCTGCGCGATTACGTGGTGGAGCGGCTGCGCCGCGAGGTGGAGGAGCTGAAGGCCTCCGCCAAGGCGCTCATCACCACCACCCGCAGCAACATGTCGACGCAGGAACGCACCCTGCAGGCGGCGCTGGCGGTGCTGGCGGCCGGCGGCATGGACGCGCTGGCCCGCGTCATCACCGACGAGCTGCCGGTGGTGCTGCAGGTGGACGTGGTCACCTTCGCCTTCGAAGCCGGCCTGCCCAAGCCTGCCGCCCTGTTCGTGCAGGAACTGCCGGCCGGCAGCATCGACGCCCTGATGGGCGACCGCGTCACCGCCCGCCTGCGCGAAAGCGTCGGCGGCGAGCAGCCGCTCTACGGCGCCGCCGCCGCCCTGGTGGCCTCCGACGCCCTGGTGCGGCTGGAGCCCGGCGCCGGCCTGCCGCAGGGCGTGCTGGCGCTCGGCACCCGCACCGAAGGCTCGTTCCACCCGCAGCAAGGCACCGAACTGCTCGGCTTCCTCGCCCGCGTGGTGGAACATGCGGTGGAGCGATGGGCGCAGCCGGCGGCGTGATCCCGGCCTCCGAACGGGCGGCCCTGGCGGCGGGGGCTGACGCCCTGCCGCCGGGCCTGCCGTCCGACCCGGCCCTGCGCGACGCCATCGCCCGCTGGCGGCGCTGGCTGGTGGCGGAGAAAGCGGCCAGCCCGCACACCCTGTCCAACTACCAGCGCGACCTCGCCACCTTCCTGCGCTTCCTCACCGGCTTCCTGGGGCAGGAGCCGACCCTGGCCGACCTGGCGCAGCTGACCGCCGGCGATTTCCGCAGCTTCCTCGCCCATCGCACCGGCGAGGGGCTGGCCCGCACCTCGCTGGGCCGCTGCATGAGCACCCTGCGCGGCTTCTACCGCCTGTGCGCGCGCCTGGGGCTGATGGAGAACCCGGCCATAGACCTGGTGCGCAACCCCAAGCCGCCGCGCAGCCTGCCCAAGCCGCTGGCCGAGGACGAGGCGCTGGAGGTGCTGCCGACCGCCGCCGAGCTGCACGACGAGCCGTGGATCGCCGCCCGCGACGTCGCCATCCTCACCCTGCTCTACGGCTGCGGCCTGCGCCTGGGCGAGGCGCTGGGCATGACCGTCGCCGACCGCCCGGCCGGCGAGGCCATGACCATCCTCGGCAAGGGCCGCAAGCAGCGGGTGGTGCCGGTGCTGCCGCTGGTGCGTCAGGCCATCGACCACTACCTGTCCCTCTGCCCCTATCCGCCGACGCCGGACCGCGCCCTGTTCGTCGGCGCCCGCGGCGGGCCACTGAACCCGCGTCTGGTGCAGCGGGCGATGGAGAAGACGCGGCAGCTGCTCGGCCTGCCCGACAGCGCCACGCCGCACGCCCTGCGCCACTCCTTCGCCACCCACCTGCTGGGCCGCGGCGGCGACCTGCGCACCATCCAGGAGCTGCTGGGCCACGCAAACCTGTCCACCACCCAGCGCTACACCGAAGTGGACGCCGCCCGCCTCACCGCCATCTACGAGTCGTCCCACCCCCGCGCCCGCCGGCGGCCTGGCTGAACGCCCCACCGCACGGTGGTACGCCGAGGGGTGGCGGCAACCGAGTGGTGCAGGTCCTCGTTCCTTCGACATCTCGCCGGGCCATTGTCCCGGCATCATCGAACGAGGACCGACACCATGAAGACCCAGGGGACCGAAACCACCCGCAAGCGCTCGCCGCTCAATGCCCTGCTGCTGTCGCTGGCGCTCAGCGTCGGCACCATCGGGCTTGCCGCCTGCAACACCGTCGAAGGCTTCGGCGAGGACATGCAGGCCGCCGGCGAAGGCATCGAGAACGAGGCCCAGGAAGCCCAGTAAGCCCGGCACCCACCCCGCAGCACCAACAACCGCAGCACCGGCGAGGCCCCCGCAGCCATGAGCGACCCCCGCGACACCTACTGCCGTCAGCTGGAGACCCGGCTGGCGACACTCGATGCGCAGATGGACGACCTGGCGCGGGCCGAGGAAGCGGAGCGGGTGGCCACGCCCGGCCATCCGCCCTCGCCGGAGCTGGCGGAGCTGCGGGCGCGGCGGGACGACGTCAGCCGTCACCTCGCCCGCTGCCAGTTCGTCGAGCAGGACGACTGGCACAGCGCCCATGCCGCCGCCGAGGAGTCGTGGACGGCCGTCGCCGATGCCTTCGAAAGGGCGCTGGTGCGGTTCCGCGGCCGTGGCAGCGGCGGCAGCTGACCACCTCCTGCCCGCCGCCTCCCGTCTGCCGCCTGCCGCCGTCAGTCCGGCGGCGCGCCGGCGGCTTCGATGGCCGGGTCGGTGGCCTCGATCATTCCCCGCACCCCGGCCGGCACCCCCCGCTTGATGCCGTTCAGCGCCCGCGACAGCGACGGCAGACGCCGCCGGCTGCGGCGGATGGCCTCGCGCATGGTCGCACTGTCGCGCGCCAGCAGGTAGATCCCCACCGCCATCAGCGGCAGTCCCAGCGGCAGCGGCGTCGGCGTCAGGGCGAGGCCGGCGACCACCAGCACCACCCCGAGCCCGAGCATCCCCGCCCGTCGCACCCGGCGGCGGGCGGCGGCGGCTATGGGTTGCGGCGAGGCAGGATGGGGCGGCAGGGTCATGGTCCGGCGGTGTGACTGGGGGCGCCTACCGTTGCACGGCGGCGGGGCGGCAGACAAGCTAAGGCTTCGCGACAGGCGATCCGGCGCGGCGGCTCCAGGCCAGGGCCAGCGGGCCGAGCAGGCCGACGGCGCCCACCGAGGCAAAGGCCCAGCCCCAGGCGGCGAGGTCGCCGCCGCCGGCATCCAGCACCACCCCCACCGCCAGCGGCGCCACGAAGGCCGACAGGAAGCCGAGCAGGGAATGCACCGCCAGGGTGGCACCCCGCCGGTCCTCCGCCGCGTGCTCGACGGCGCCGGTGGTGAGGGCGGCGGAATCCAGCTGGATCAGGCCGATGTAGACCAGCATGGCCACCGCCACCAGGGGATAGGAAACACCCGCCGCCGGCCCCATGGCGAAGGCGGCGGCGCCCGACAGCAGCATGTAGACCATCACCACCGGTGCCCGGCCGAGGCGGGTGGCGACCTCTGCTCCGGCGATGGAGCAGAAGAAGGCGATCACCGCCCCCAGCGCCGCCACGGAAGTGGGCGCCAGCAGGCCACCGGTGCTCCAGCCGCCGTCGTCGGCCCCCGGCAGGGCAGCGGCGAAGGCCAGGAAGCCGACCACCCAGGCGCGGTAGGCGAACAGCTCCCACATATGCGCCACGTAGCCGAGGATGTAGCCCATGGCCGGGCGGTTGCGCAGCACCGGCCGGAAGTCGAGCAGCCGCCCGGCCGCCGCCGCTGCCGGCGGACGATGGGGCGGCAGGACCAGGATGAGCGCCAGGGCGATCACCGCGGCCCCGCCGGCCACCACGAAGGCCGCCCGCCAGCCCAGCACCTCCGCCGCACCGGCGGAAACGGCGTAGGACGCGGCGGTGCCGAGACTGAAGCAGGCGGTATAGAGCGGCACCACCCGTGGCCGCAGGGCCGCCGGCACCCGGTCCACCAGCACCCGCAGGCCCGGCATGTAGGTGCCGGCCAGGGCCGCGCCACCCACCGCACGGAACACCAGCGCCGGCCAGAAGCCATCGGCCAGCAGGGCGAAGCCGGCGCAGGACACCGCCGCCAGCAGCGCCCCCACGATGTAGACCCGGCGGGCATCCAGGCGGTCGGTGAGGCTGACGAGCACCGGCGCCGCCAGGGCATAGGCGGCGAAGGAGACGCCCGAGATCCAGCCGGCCTCGGTGTTGCTCAGCCGCCATTCGGCCATGAAGCCGGGCAGCAGGGCCGGGAAGGTGAACACCCCGACCATGGTGCAGATCTCCGCCAGGCAGACGGCGGCGATCAGAAGGGTGATGCGGCGGTTCATGCAGCGGTCATACGACGGCGGCGAGGACGCGGAAAGGGATATTGCCGCCGCCCCGACAGGGCCGCCTGCCGCCCCTGCGCCCTTGCGCCCCCGCCCCTCCGGCCAACGAAAAACGCGGCAGGCACCGGGCCCGCCGCGTTTCTTCGTCTTCACTCGCCGCGTCGGACGCAGCGCGCCATCACATGTGGATGGTGCGCTTGTCGACCGCCAGGGCCGCTTCCTTCACCGCCTCGCCGAGAGCCGGGTGACTGTGGCAGGTGCGGGCGATGTCTTCGGCGGAGGCGCCGAACTCCATGCCGACCACCACTTCCTGCAGCAGGTCGCCGCCTTCCGGGCCGATGATGTGGCAGCCGAGGATGCGGTCGGTCTTGGCGTCGGCCAGCATCTTCACGAAGCCGTCGGTCTCGCCGTTGCAGCGGGCGCGGCCGTTGGCGGTGAAGGGGAACTTGCCGACGCGGTACTCGATGCCGGCGTCCTTCAGCTGCTCCTCGGTCTTGCCCACCGAGGCCACTTCCGGCCAGGTGTAGACCACCGACGGGATGGCGTCGTAGTTCACATGACCGGACTCGCCGGCCAGCATCTCGGCGACGGCGACGCCCTCTTCCTCGGCCTTGTGCGCCAGCATGGCGCCGCCGATGACGTCACCGATGGCGAAGATGCCCTGAACGTTGGTCTGGAAGTGCTCGTCCACCGGGATGAAGCCGCGATCGGTCATGGTGACGCCGACGTCCTTCAGGCCGAGGGTGTCGGTGTAGGGGCGGCGGCCGATGGCGACCAGCACCACTTCGGCCTCGACGGTCTTGGCGTCGCCGCCCTTGACCGCTTCCACCTTCAGCGACACGGCCTTCTTGCCCTTCTCGGCGCCGGTCACCTTGTGGCCGAGCATGAACTTCATGCCCTGCTTTTCCAGGATGCGCTGCATCTGCTTGCGCACCTCGCCGTCCATGGGCGGCAGGATGACGTCGAGGAATTCGATCACCGTCACGTCGGCGCCCAGGCGGCGGTAGACCGAGCCCAGTTCCAGGCCGATGACGCCGGCACCGATGACGACCATGCTCTTCGGCACCGACTTCAGTTCCAGCGCGCCGGTGGACGAGACGATCTGCTTCTCGTCGATGTCCACGCCCGGCAGCGGGGCGACGTCGGAGCCGGTGGCGATGACGATGTTCTTCGCCTTCACCGTCTGCTCGCCGTCCTTGCCGGTCACCTTCACGGTGTCGGCGGCGACCAGGGTGCCGTGGCCGACCAGATGGTCGATCTTGTTCTTCTTGAACAGGAAGGCGATGCCGCCGGTGTTGTCGGCGACCACCTTGTCCTTGCGCTTCATCATGGTGCCGAGGTCGAACTCCGGCTTCACCTTGATGCCGTGCTGGTCGAACTCGTGCGCCGCCATTTCATACAGGTGCGACGACTGCAGCAGCGCCTTCGAGGGGATGCAGCCGACGTTCAGGCAGGTGCCGCCGAGGCTCTCGCGCTTCTCCACGACGCCCACCTTCATGCCGAGCTGGGCGGCGCGGATGGCGCAGACGTAGCCGCCGGGGCCGGCGCCGATGACGAGCAGGTCGTAGGTCTTGTCAGCCATGTCTGTCTGTCCGTTTCCTGGTTCTTTCGCCCGTCATGCACTGTGCATGGAGACAGCGGAGGCGGGACAACGTGGGGCCGTGACGCGAAGGCCGGAGCCCGGGGCTCCGGCCTCGCCGGTCGGTATCAGACGTCGAACAGCAGGCGCGCCGGATCCTCGATGCACTCCTTCACGCGCACGAGGAAGGTCACGGCTTCCTTGCCGTCGATGATGCGGTGGTCGTAGGACAGCGCCAGGTACATCATCGGGCGGGCCTGGATGGAGCCGTCCGGCATCACCATCGGGCGCATCTGGGTCTTGTGCATGCCCAGGATGCCCGACTGCGGGGTGTTGAGGATCGGCGTCGACAGCAGCGAGCCGTACACGCCGCCGTTGGAGATGGTGAAGGTGCCGCCCGACATCTCCTCCATGGTCAGCTTGCCGTCGCGGGCGCGCTTGCCGAACTCGCCGATCTTCTTCTCGATCTCGGCGAAGTTCATGGTGTCGCAGTCGCGCACCACCGGCACCACCAGACCCTGCGGCGTGCCGACGGCGACACCGATGTCGTAGTGGTTCTTGTAGATGATGCTGTCGCCGGAAATCTCGCCGTTGACGGCCGGGATTTCCTGCAGGGCCTGGACGCAGGCCTTGGCGAAGAAGGACATGAAGCCGAGCTTCACGCCGTGCTTCTTCTCAAACACGTCCTTGTACTGGTTGCGCAGGGCCATGATGTTGGTCATGTCCACCTCGTTGAAGGTGGTCAGCATGGCGGCGGTGTTCTGCGCTTCCTTCAGACGCTCGGCGATGCGGCGGCGCAGGCGGGTCATCTTGACCTTTTCCTCGCGCTCGCCGGCGTCGCGGCCCTCGGTCCACACCACGCCGGCCGGCGCCGCGGCGGCAGCGGCCGGAGCGGCCTTCTTGCCGCCAGACAGGAAGTTCAGCACGTCTTCCTTGGTCAGACGGCCGTCCTTGCCGGTGGCCGGAATGGCGGCGGCATCAAGGTTGTTCTCTTCCACCAGCTTGCGCACGGCCGGCGCCAGCGGGTAGTCGAGGTTGGCCTTGCCGCCGGCGGCGGCGGCCGGGGCAGCGGCGGGGGCCGGAGCCGGCGCGGCGGCCTTGGCGGGCTCGGCCTTCGGGGCCTCGGCCTTCGGCGCTTCCTTCTTGGCGGCCGGGGCGGCGGCGACGGCACCCTCGGCGATCACGCCCAGCAGGGCGCCGACGCTGACCTCGGCGCCTTCGGCGGCGACGATTTCCTGGATGGTGCCGGAGGCGGGCGCCGGCACTTCCACGGTGACCTTGTCGGTTTCCAGCTCGACCAGCGGCTCGTCGGCGTTGATCGCCTCGCCGACCTTCTTGAACCACTTCGCGACCGTCGCCTCGGAGACGGACTCGCCCAGGGCGGGCACTTTGATTTCGGTGGCCATGGGTTTCCTCGAATGAAATCTCGTCGTTAAAGCGGCGGCCTTACTGGCCGATCTTGCTCAGCTGGGTGACGCGGGAGAACGGCACCGGCACGGTCGACAGATCGCCGACCATGGCGTTCTCGACCACCCAGGCCTGCTCTTCCACGTGCTTCTTGAACAGGCCGGTGGCCGGCGACGCCGACGCCTTGCGGCCGACGTAGACCGCCTCGCGCGCCTTGTGACCGTCGATGTCGGCCAGGGCGAACTCGATGCGGCGGTCGACGAACTGCCAGTAGCCCATGTTGGCGGGCTCTTCCTGGCACCACACCACCTCGGCGTTCTTGTAGCGCGACAGCTGGGCGACCAGGGTTTCCTTCGGCCACGGGTACAGCTGCTCGATGCGGATCAGCGCGACGTCGTCGATGGCGTTGTCCATGCGGTACTGCAGCAGGTCGTAATAGACCTTGCCCGAGCACAGCACGACACGCTTGATCTTGTCGTCGGCGACCAGACCCTCGTCGAACTCCGGCATCACGCGGCGGAAGCGCGAACCGGGGCCGAAGTCCTCCAGCTTGGAGACCGCCAGCTTGTGGCGCAGCAGCGACTTCGGCGTGAAGATGATCAGCGGCTTGCGGAAGTTGCGGCGGATCTGCCGGCGCAGGGCATGGAAGTAGTTGGCCGGCGTGGTGATGTTGCACACCTGCATGTTGTCTTCGGCGCACAGCTGCAGGAAGCGCTCCGGGCGGGCCGAGCTGTGCTCGGGGCCCTGGCCTTCGAAGCCGTGCGGCAGCAGCACCACCAGGCCGGACATGCGCAGCCACTTGGACTCGCCCGAGCTGATGAACTGGTCGAAGATCACCTGGGCGCCGTTGGCGAAGTCGCCGAACTGGGCTTCCCACAGGGTGAGGCCGTTGGGCTCCTGCAGCGAGTAGCCGTAGTCGAAGCCAAGCACCGACACCTCCGACAGCGGACTGTCGATGACGTCGTAGCGGGCCTGGCCCTCGCGGATGTGGTTCAGCGGCACGTAGGTCTTTTCCGTGCCCTGGTCGACCAGCACCGAATGACGCTGCGAGAAGGTGCCGCGGCCGGCATCCTGGCCGGACAGGCGGATGGGCGCGCCTTCCACCGCCAGGGTGCCGAAGGCGAGCGCCTCACCGGTGGCCCAGTCGATGCCTTCGCCGGTCTCGAACATCTCCGCCTTCTGCTTCATCTGGCGCAGGATCTTGCGGTTGACGTCAAAGCCCTCCGGCGGGGTCGACAGCGCCTTGCCGACTTCCTTCAGGATGTCGACTTCAACGTCGGTCGCCTCGGTGCGGTATTCCTCTTCACCGGTGGCCTGCATCAGGCCCTTCCACTTGCCCTCCAGCCAGTCGGCCTTGTTGGGCTTGTAGGCGTTGGCGGCCTGGAAGTCGCCCTCCAGGCGGGCGGTGAAGTCGTCGTTGATGCGGGCCGATTCCTCGGCGGTCACCACGCCCTCGGCCACCAGCTTGTCGGCGTAGACTTCGCGGGTGGTCTTGCGGGCGCCGATGTTCTTGTACATCAGCGGCTGGGTGAATGCCGGCTCGTCGGATTCGTTGTGGCCGTGACGGCGGTAGCAGATCATGTCCACCACCACGTCGGCGCCGAATTCCTGGCGGTATTCCATGGCGACGCGGGCGGCGAACACCACCGCTTCCGGATCGTCGCCGTTCACGTGCAGGATCGGGGCCTGCACCATCTTGGCGATGTCGGAGCTGTAGGTGCCCGACCGGCTGTACTGCGGCGCCGTGGTGAAGCCGATCTGGTTATTGATGATGAAGTGGATGGTGCCGCCGGTGCGGTAGCCCTTCAGCTGCGAGAAGCCGAAGCATTCCGCCACGATGCCCTGGCCGGCGAAGGCCGCGTCACCGTGCAGCAGCACGCCGAGCACGCGCTTGCGCTCGGTATCGCCGATCTGGTCCTGCTTGGCGCGAACCTTGCCGAGCACCACCGGGTTGACGACTTCCAGGTGCGACGGGTTGGCCTGCAGCGACAGGTGGACCTTCTTGCCGTCGAACTCACGGTCGGCGGAGGTACCCAGGTGGTACTTCACGTCGCCGGAGCCCTGCACGTCCTCGGGGTTGGCCGGGTTGCCCTGGAACTCCGAGAACAGCGCCTGGTACGGCTTCATCATGATGTTGGTCAGCACGTTCAGGCGGCCGCGGTGGGCCATGCCGAACACCACTTCCTCGACGCCCAGCTGGCTGCCGCGCTTCAGCACCTGCTCGATGGCGGGGATGACGCTCTCGCCGCCTTCCAGGCCGAAGCGCTTGGTGCCGGTGTACTTGACCTGCAGGAACTTCTCGAAGCCCTCGGCCGCCGTCAGGCGCTCCAGGATGGTCTTCTTGCCCAGGTCGGAGAAGTCGGCATGGCTGCGCGAGCTTTCCATGCGCTTCTGGATCCAGGCCTTCTGGTCGGGGTCCTGGATGTGCATGAACTCGACGCCGACCGAGCCGCAATAGGTCTGCTGCACCACCTCAAGGATGGTGCGCAGCTTGGCGGTCTCCAGGCCGAGCACGTTGTCGATGAAGATCTCGCGGTTGAGATCGGCATCGGTGAAACCGTAGGTCTTGTAGTCGAGTTCCGGGTGCGGCTCCGGCTGCACCAGGCCGAGCGGGTCCAGCGTGGCCATCAGGTGGCCGCGGACGCGATAGGCGCGGATGAGCATGAGGGCGCGGATCGAATCGAGGGTGCGGGCGCGCACTTCCTCGGCCGACACGCCGCCGGCGCCCTTGCCGGCTTCCTTCTTCTTCTTGGCGGCGGCGGCAGCGGCCTCTTCGGGATCGACGGCGCCGATCACCTTGGCCCGGCCTTCCGGCGCCCAGCTTCCGCCGTGCCGGTCACCGCGGATCAGGGCCGGATCGTCGTGAAGCTCGGCGAAGAACGCCTGCCAGCTCTGATCGACGGAGGTGGCATCGTCGAGCCAACGCTCGTACAGCTCGGCGATGAAGATGGCGTTGGCGCCAGTCAGGAAAGAAGCTTCCAAAGCTCCGGCTCTCTTGGCTTGGAGCGCCGGCGCGACCCTGTCCACCCGGTGGTGGGGGCCGCGCCGGGTCTCCGTGGTTTCCTACCTACTTGCGTGGCGTCACGCGCGGGAGGGCTCCCGCGCGTGCGACCTTACATCAGGCGGATGGGGCCTGTTGTCAGCCCTTCATCGCCTTCAGCATGGTCGAGCCGAGGGCCGCCGGGCTGTCCGCGACCAGGATGCCCGCCGACTTCATGGCGTCCATCTTGTCGCCGGCGGTACCCTTGCCGCCGGAGATGATGGCGCCGGCGTGGCCCATGCGCTTGCCCGGGGGGGCGGTGACACCGGCGATGAAGCCGACCATGGGCTTCTTCACCTTCGACTGCTTGATGAACTCGGCGGCTTCCTCTTCGGCCGAACCACCGATTTCACCGATCATGATGATGCCCTCGGTCTCGGGATCCTTGAGGAACATCTCCAGGCAGTCGATGAAGTTGGTGCCGTTGACCGGGTCACCACCGATGCCGATGCAGGTCGACTGGCCGAGGCCGGCGGCGGTGGTCTGCGCCACGGCTTCGTAGGTCAGCGTGCCGGAGCGGGAGACGACGCCGATCTTGCCGCGCTGGTGAATGTGGCCGGGCATGATGCCGATCTTGCACTCGCCCGGCGTGATGACGCCCGGGCAGTTCGGACCGACGAGGCGGGTCTTGGAGTTCGCCAGGGCGCGCTTCACCTTCACCATGTCGAGCACGGGAATGCCCTCGGTGATGCAGACGGCCAGCTCGATCTCGGCGTCGATCGCCTCAAGGATGGCGTCGGCGGCGAACGGCGGCGGCACGTAGATGACGGTCGCGTTGGCGCCGGTGGCTTCCTTGGCCTCGCCGACGGTGTCGAACACCGGCAGGTCGAGGTGCTTGGTGCCGCCCTTGCCGGGGGTCACGCCGCCGACCATCTTGGTGCCGTAGGCAATCGCCTGTTCGGAGTGGAAGGTGCCCTGCGAGCCGGTGAAGCCCTGGCAGATGACCTTCGTGTCCTTGTTGATCAGAACAGCCATGATTACGCGGCCTCCTTCACGGCCTTGACGACCTTTTCAGCGGCATCCGCCAGGTTGTCGGCGGCGATGATGGGCAGGCCGGATTCGGCCATGATCTTCTTGCCCAGCTCGACGTTGGTGCCTTCCAGGCGCACCACCAGCGGCACGTTCAGGCTGACTTCGCGGGCCGCGGCGACGACGCCCTCGGCGATCACGTCGCAGCGCATGATGCCGCCGAAGATGTTGACCAGGATGCCTTCGACGTTCGGGTCGGACAGGATGATCTTGAAGGCCGCGGTCACGCGCTCCTTCGTCGCGCCACCGCCGACGTCCAGGAAGTTGGCCGGCGAACCGCCGTACAGCTTGATGATGTCCATGGTCGCCATGGCGAGGCCGGCGCCGTTCACCATGCAGCCAATGGAGCCGTCAAGCTTGATGTAGTTGAGGCTGTGCTTGGACGCTTCGATTTCCGACGGGTCTTCTTCGGACTCGTCGCGCATCTCTTCGATGTCCTTGTGCCGGTAGAGGGCGTTCGGATCGAAGTTCATCTTGCAGTCCAGCGGGATCACCGCGCCTTCGCCGGTCACGACGAGGGGGTTGATCTCCAGCATGGAGGCATCGGTGTCGGTGAAGCAGGTGTAGAGCGCCGTCAGCAGCTTCGTGAAGGCGCCGACCTGCTTGCCTTCCAGCTTCAGCTTGAAGGCGATGTTGCGGCAGTGGAAGCCCGAGATGCCCGAGGCCGGATCGATGGTCTGGACGACGATCTTTTCCGGGCTGTGGGCGGCCACTTCCTCGATGTCCATGCCGCCTTCGGTCGACGCCATGATCGAGATGCGCGAGGTGGCGCGGTCCACCAGCATGGCGAGGTACAGCTCGCGCTTGATGTCGCAGCCGGCTTCGATGTAGACGCGCTTCACTTCCTTGCCGGCCGGGCCGGTCTGGTGGGTGACGAGCGTCTTGCCGATCATCTGCTTGGCGTTCTCGGCCACTTCGGCCGGCGACTTGACGACGCGCACGCCGCCCTTGTCGCCCGCTTCGGCTTCCTTGAACTTGCCCTTGCCGCGGCCGCCGGCGTGGATCTGGCTCTTCACCACATAGACCGGGCCGGGCAGCTGCTTGGCGACCGTCGCGGCCTCGTCGGCCGTGTAGGCAACGCCGCCTTCCAGGATCGGCACGCCGTACTTCGCGAGGATCTGCTTCGCCTGATACTCATGAATGTTCATGTTCGGGCTTCCCCTTCCTGCGCTCAGGCCTGCGGCATGAGCTTCTTGGTCGCCTCGACGAGGCCCTTCACGGCGTTCACCGAGTGATCGAACATGGCCTTCTCGTCGTCGCTCAGGTCGATTTCCACGACCTTCTCGACGCCGCCGGCACCGATGATCACCGGCACGCCGACGTAGAAGCCGTCGAGGCCGTAGACGCCGTCGCACCACGCGGCGCAGGGCAGCAGGCGCTTCTTGTCCTTCAGGTAGCTCTCGGCCATCTGCACGGCGGCGGCGGCCGGGGCGTAGAAGGCGGAGCCGGTCTTCAGCAGGCCGACGATCTCGGCGCCGCCGTCACGGGTGCGCTGCACGATCTGGTCCAGCTTCTCCTGGGTCGTCCAGCCCTTGCGGACGAGGTCCGGCAGCGGAATGCCGGCAACGGTGGAGTAGCGCACCAGCGGCACCATGGTGTCGCCGTGGCCGCCCAGCACGAAGGCGGTGATGTCTTCGACGGAGACCTTGAATTCCTCGTGCAGGAACCAGCGGAAGCGGGCCGAATCCAGCACGCCGGCCATGCCGACGACCATGTTGTGCGGCAGGCCGGAGGCCTCGCGCAGGGCCCACACCATCGCGTCGAGCGGGTTGGTGATGCAGATCACGAAGGCGTTCGGGCAGTTGTCCTTGATGCCCTTGCCGACGGAGGCCATCACCTTGGCGTTGGTCTCGATCAGGTCATCGCGGCTCATGCCCGGCTTGCGCGGCACGCCGGCGGTGACGATGACGACGTCGGCGCCCGCAATCGCGCTGTAGTCGTTGGCGCCGGTGTATTCGGCGTCGACGCCCTCGATCGGGGTCGATTCGGCGATGTCCAGGCCCTTGCCCTGCGGAGTACCTTCGGCAATATCGAACAGGACGACGTCGCCCAGTTCCTTAAGACCGATCAGATGCGCCAGAGTGCCGCCGATGTTGCCGGCGCCGACCAGAGCGATCTTGTTGCGTGCCATGGATGTCCCCTCGTGCTGAGAAGCGGTTGCGATGCAGGGTACCGCAACGACGTTGCGGCAACACCAACGGGGGGCCTTAACTACCGCGTTTCCGGGCAGAGGACAAGGGCATACCGGTCAGCCGGGGGAATATTAGCAGCCCCTTATTTTCTGCGGTTCCCGCCATGTTCACCGGGAGCAAGGCCTGACAGGGGGTCGGGGTGCCGGAAGGAGGTGTTACGCTTCCATGAAATCCGGGTGAGTAGCAGGAAAACGCCCCCTTCGGGTAGGTCGGGAGAGGGGCTCCGCCGCCTATACTGCCCGCCCGAGTCCCCGGCCGGAGCCTCCCCATGCCGCCCAGCGATCCCGCTGCGCCCGACGTCCCCCCCGCCAGCGCTCCCGAAGCCGCCGCGGCACCCGCTGGCGGCGGCCATGCCGGCGAGGTGTTCGGCGCCTTCCTGCGCCTTGGCCTGACCGCCTTCGGCGGCCCCGTCGCCCACATCGGCTACTTCCGCGAGGAATTCGTCGCCCGCCGTCGCTGGCTGGACGAGGCAGCCTATGCCGATCTGGTGGCGCTGTGCCAGTTCCTTCCCGGTCCGGCGTCGAGCCAGGTGGGCATCGCCCTCGGCCTCATGCGCGGCGGCCTAGGCGGGGCGGCGGCGGCGTGGGTCGCCTTCACCCTGCCGTCGGCGCTGCTGATGGCGCTAGCGGCGCTCGGCATCGGCTGGCTGTCGGGCGCCGGCGGGCTGACGGCGGAGGCGCTGTCGGGCCTGAAGGCGGCGGCGGTGGCGGAGGTCGCCGTCGCCCTGTGGAGCATGGCGCGCAGCCTGACGCCGGATGCGCCGCGCGCCACCATCGCGGTGGCCGCCGCCGCCCTGGTCACCCTGTGGGGGGCGGCGGCGGCGCAGATGGTCGCCATCGGGCTCGGGGCCGTGGCCGGGCTGGCGCTGGTGCGGCCGGATGTGCGGCCGGCGGCCGCCCGCATCCCGCTGCCCATCGGGCGGCGCACGGCGGCGGCGGCGCTGGGGCTGTTCCTCGCCCTGCTGGGCGGCCTGCCGCTGCTGGGCGGGCCACATCTGCTCGACCTGTTCGGCGCCTTCTATCGCGCCGGCGCCCTGGTGTTCGGCGGCGGCCATGTGGTGCTGCCGCTGCTGCAGGCGGAAGTGGTGGCGCCGGGATGGGTGACGCCCGAGTCGTTCCTGGCCGGCTACGGCCTCGCGCAGGCGGTGCCGGGGCCGCTGTTCACCTTTGCCGCCTACCTCGGCATGGCGTCGGACGGCTGGACCGGGGCGGCGGTGGCACTGCTCGCCATCTTCCTGCCGGCGTGGCTGCTGGTGTTCGCGGCGCTGCCGTTCTGGTCGACCCTGCGCGCCCATGCCCGCGCCCAGGCGGCGCTGGCGGGGGTGAATGCGGCCGTGGTCGGGCTGCTGGCCGCCGCCTTCTACCACCCGGTGGTGACGGCCGGCGTGCGCGGGCCGCTGGACTTCGTGCTGGTGCTGGCCGCCCTGCTGCTGCTGGTCGCCTGGAAGCTGCCGCCGTGGCTGGTGGTGGCGGTGGTGGGGATGGCCGGCATCTGGCTGTAGAAAAACCGTCCGCCGTCGTCGTGCGTAGTCCTGTCGTCCCGGAAAGCCAGAACGACAACAACCAGGAGAGCACGATGAAGATCAGCCTGACCCTTGCCGCCGCCGCGGCCACCATCGCCTTGTCGGCGGGGGCGGCGCTGGCCCAGGATGCCGGCGACGCCACCCGTGGCGAAGTGGTCGCCAAGCGTTGCGTCGCCTGCCACACCTTCGACAAGGGCGGCGCCAACAAGGTCGGACCCAATCTCTACGGCGTCACCCAGCGCGGGGTGGCGGCGCTGGAGGGCTTCAACTTCTCCGACGGCCTGAAGCAGGCGGCCGAGAGCCAGCCGGAATGGACCGAGGCGCAGCTTCTCAACTACCTCGCCGATCCCACCGCCTGGATGCGCGCCACCCTCGACGATCCCAAGGTGCGCAGCAAGATGACCTTCAAGCTGGCCGACGAGCAGCAGCGCCGCGACGTCATCGCCTACATGGAAACCCTCAACGACTGATCCCGCGGGCCACCCGCCCGCCGCAAGACGGCTCGACCTGCGGCGGCGCGGGTGGCATTCTGCCGCCACCCTCCCGTCCAGTCCGCGAGCCATGCCAGACCCCGCCGCCGCCCCGTCGCCCGCCCTGTCCATGCGCCTGCGCTTCAAGCGCGGCGGCGAGCTGGTGCTCGGCCCCGGCCGCATGGACCTGCTGGCCCGCATCGACAGCGAGGGCTCCATCTCCGCCGCCGCCCGCGCCATGGGCATGAGCTACCGCCGCGCCTGGCTGCTGGTGGACGAGACCAACCGCCACTTCGCCCGCCCGCTGGTCGAGTCGGTGGCCGGCGGCCAGCGCGGCGGCGGCGCCCGGCTGACCGAGGAGGGCCGCAGCGTGCTCGCCCTCTACCGCAGCATGACCGCCAAGGCCGAGGCCGCCATGGCCGAGGAAACGGCGGCGCTGCAGGCCCTGCTGGCACCGCCGGCCGGCTGAGCGCACATTTTCCATGCAGCTTTTTCCCTTGCCGCCGTTGCGGGCATCCTGTACTCAGGAAAGGCGCTATATCCGACCCGATACAAAATGAAGCCTGATCGAGGGAACGGAACCATGACCATCATCGGGATGACCGCCCCCGCTCGCTGACCGGCCGGACGCCCCTGCGGCGCCGGCCTTTCTTGTGGCTTTCGCTATGTATCACCGTATACAACGATAAAGGCATCACGAGGGAGAGTCGGCGTCCGTTCGGAAAAGACCGACCTGACAGGAGAGTGTGACCATGGGAGACCTGCGTTTCGCCCGCCGCCTCGCCGCCGCGGTGCTCGCCCTTGCCGGTGCCCTGACCGCCATCGCCGCCGCCCCGCCGGCCGCCGCGGCAGACGGGCGGACCACCATCTACGCCGCCGCCTCCACCACCAACGCCGTCACCGACATCATCACCGCCTTCACGGCCGAGACCGGCATCGCCGTCACCCCGTCCTTCGCCTCCGCCTCCACCCTGGCGAAGCAGATCGAGCAGGGCGCCCCGGCCGAGGTCTTCCTGTCGGCCAACAGCCAGTGGGCCGATTACCTGGCGGACCGCAATCTGGTGGTGGAGGGCAGCCGGCGGGATCTGGTGGGCAACCGGGTGGTGCTGATCGCCCCTGCCGACTCCCCCCTGACCGCCGTCGACATCGCCCCCGGGCTCGACCTGCCGGCGCTGCTGACCGGCAGCCGCCTCGCCGTCGGCGACCCGGAGCACGTTCCGGTCGGCCAGTATGCCAAGGCGGCGCTGGAGCACCTGGGCCTGTGGCAGGCGGCGGAACCGGCGCTCGCCCGCCAGAACGACGTCCGCTCCGCCCTGGCGCTGGTGGAACGCGGCGAGGCGGCGCTCGGCATCGTCTATGCCACCGATGCGGCGGTATCGACGGGGGTGAAGGTGGTCGGCACCTTCCCGGCCGACAGCCACCCGCCGGTCAGCTATCCGGTGGTGCTGGTGAAGGACACGCCGGCCGCCCGCGAGCTGCTGGCATTCCTGCAGGGGCCGGCGGCGCGGGAGATCTTCGTCCGCTACGGCTTCACCGTGAACTGATCGGGCACCGGCATGGACGCCCTCGCCCTCACCGCCGTGGAACGGGAAGCCCTGTGGCTCAGCCTCAAGGTGTCGTTCTGGGCCGTCACCGGCAGCCTGCCGCTGGGCATCGCCTGCGCCTGGCTGCTGGCCCGGCGGGAGTTTCCCGGCAAGGTGCTGGTCGACGGCCTCATCCACATGCCGCTGGTGCTGCCGCCGGTGGTGACCGGCTATGTCCTGCTGGTCACCTTCGGGCGGCGCGGGCCGGTCGGTCAGGCGCTGTGGGAGTGGTTCGGCATCCAGATCGTGTTCACCTGGAAGGCGGCCGCCATCGCCGCCGCCGTCATGGCCTTTCCGCTCATGGTGCGGGCCATCCGCCTCAGCATGGAAGGCGTCGACCGCGGGCTGGAGCAGGCCGCCCGCACCCTCGGCGCCTCGCCGCAGCGGGTGTTCCTCACCGTCACCCTGCCGCTGGTGGCGCCGGGGGTGCTGGCCGGGGTGATCCTGGCCTTCGCGCGGTCGCTGTCGGAATTCGGCGCCACCATCACCTTCGCCAGCAACATCCCCGGCGAAACCCGCACCCTGCCGCTGGCCCTCTACACCGCGACGCAGGTGCCGGGGGGCGATGCCGCCGCCTTCCGCCTGTGCGTCATCTCCGCCGTGCTGGCGCTGGCGGCCCTGGTGGCGTCGGAACTGCTGGCGCGGCGCATGCAGAAACGGCTGCGGGGGTAGCGCGCCATGCTCGACATCGCCGTCCGCCGCCTCCAGGGCGCCTTCACCGTCGATGCCGCCTTCGCCACGCCGGCGGCGGGGGTGACGGCGCTGTTCGGCCGCTCCGGCTCGGGCAAGACCTCGGTCATCAACATGATCGCCGGGCTGGCGAGGCCGGATGCCGGCCGCATTGCCGTCAACGGCGACACCCTGTTCGACAGCGCCGCCGGCATCGACGTCGCCATGGAGCGCCGCCGCATCGGCTACGTCTTCCAGGACGGCCGCCTGTTCCCGCACATGACCGTCGGCGCCAACCTCACCTACGGCATGCAGCTGGTGCCGGCGGCGCAGCGGGTGATCGGCCTTGATGCGGTGGTCGGGCTGCTGGGCATCGAGCACCTGCTCGAACGTCGCCCGGCCAAGCTGTCGGGCGGCGAGAAGCAGCGCGTCGCCATCGGCCGCGCCCTGCTCACCAGTCCGCGCCTGCTGCTGATGGACGAGCCGCTGGCCGCCCTGGACGAGACCCGCAAGGGCGAGGTGCTGCCGTTCATCGCCACCCTGCCGAAGCAGTTCGCCATCCCCATCGTCTACGTCAGCCACTCCCTGGACGAGATCCTGCGGCTGGCCGACACGCTGGTGCTGATGGAGGCCGGCCGCGCCGTCGCCGCCGGCCCGCTGGAGGACGTGCTGGGCGACCTGCCGGCCGCCGGCCCCCTGGACGCCGGCGAGGCCGGCAGCGTGCTCGCCACCACGGTGGAGGATCACGACGCCGCCCACCACCTGACCCTGCTGCGCTTCGCCGGCGGCCGGCTGGCGGTGCAGCGCATGGACCTGCCGGCGGGGGCGCGGGTGCGGGTGCGGCTACGCGCCAGCGACATCGGCATCGCCCTGGAACCGCCGCGCCACAGCAGCTTCCAGAACGTCTTCCCGGCCCGCATCGTCAGCCTGGAGCCGCCGGTGCTGGGGCAGGTGGACATCCGCCTGGATGCCGGCGGCGCTCCCTTGCGCGCCCGCATCACCAGCCGCGCCGCCGAGGCCATGCGGCTGGAGCCGGGACTGATCGTCCACGCCCTGGTCAAGTCGGTGGCGCTGACCCGTGGCGACATGGGCCGCCACAGCCCGCCGCCCCTGCCGCCGGAGGAGGACCGCCCATGAAGGTCGCCGTCTGCACCCAGGATTGCCTGCACGTCGATGCCCATTTCGGCTGGGCCGCCCACCTGATGCTGTTCGACGTCAGCCCCGAGGGCAGCCGCTTCCTGCGGCTGGTGCGCTGTCGCGGACCGCTCGCCGCCGCCGGCGATGCCGCCAAGCTGGAACCCAGGCTGCGCGCCCTGCGCGGCTGCCGGCTGGTGCTGGCGTCCGCCATCGCCGTCGAGGCCCGCGCCCGCCTGCGGCGGCTGGATGCGGCGGCGGTGGCCTCCCTCGCCGGCCAGCCGGTGGCCGGCGCCATCGCCGCCGGCCAGGATGCCCTGCGCCGCCGCCCGCCGCGCTGGCTGCGGCTGGCCCTGCAGCACGACCGCCGGCCGCCCACCCCGTCCGCCGCCGCCGCCGGCCGGAGGTGCGCGCCATGAGCCGTCTTCCCGATCCGCTGCTGCGCGACCTGCTGCCCGACGACGCCCCCTTCGGCGACCTGACGACGGAGGCGCTCGGCATCGGCGAGCGGCCGGCGCGCATCACCTTCGCCGCCCGCCGCGCCATGACGCTGGCCGGCGGCGCCGAGGCGGCACGGATGCTGGAACTGGCGGGGGCGCAGCGGGTCGCGCTGCACGCCGGCACCGGCGCGGCGCTGGCGGCCGGCGGCGTGTTCCTGACCGCCGAGGGGTCGGCGGCGGTGCTCCACCGGGCCTGGAAGTCGGCCCAGACCCTGGCCGAGACCATGAGCGGCATCGCCACCCGCGCCGCCGCCATGGTCGCCGCCGCCCGCCGCGGCGACCCGGCGACGGTGGTGGCCTGCACCCGCAAGACCTTCCCCGGCGGCAAGGCGGTCTGCGTCGCCGCCGTCAAGGCCGGCGGGGCGCAGATGCACCGGCTGTCGCTGTCGGAAACCGTGCTGCTGTTCCCCGAGCATCTGGCCTTCTGCGCCGATCCCGCCGCCGCCATCGCCGCCGTGCGCGCCCGCCTGCCGGAGAAGAAGGTGGTGGTGGAGGTGGGCTCGCCGGCCGCCGCCCTGGCCGCCGCCGAGGCCGGCGCCGACGTCGTCCAGCTGGAGAAACTGTCGCCGGAGGTCGCCGCCGCCATCGCCGCCGACCTGCGCCGCCTGCCGCATCCGCCGGTGCTGGCCGCCGCCGGCGGCGTCACCGCCGACAATGCCGAGGCCTATGCCCGCGCCGGCTGTCGGGTGCTGGTGACCACCTGGCCCTACCTCGGCGCCCCGGCCGACGTGGCGGTGACACTGGCGCCGGCTCTCCCTGCCGACGGCGGTTGACCTATATCAACGACAGCCGGGCCGGGGTTCGGCATGCTGCCCGCCGACCGTCATTGAACCGGCGGCGGCAGAGCCTTAGACTGCCGCCACCGACCTTCGCCCCATAGGACATCCGACCGTGGATCAGGACGCCGCCCTCATGGCCATGCTCGCCGCCGGCCTCAGCCATTGCGAGACGGTGTTCGTGGAGCGCGGCAGCCTGCTGGTCAGCCTGCTGCTGACCGGCCTGATCGGCGGCCTCACCCATTGCGCCGGCATGTGCGGGCCGTTCGTGCTCAGCCAAGTGACCGCCCGGCTGGAAAGCGTGCCGGCCAGCCGCATGCGCGAATGGCACCGGCTGACCGGCGCCGCCGTGCTGCCCTACCAGGTCGGCCGCATGACCACCTACATGCTGCTCGGCGCCGTGCTGGCGCTGGCGGCCGGCAGCCTGGGCGACCTCGCCGGCCTGCGCTGGCTGTCGGCGGCGCTGCTGATCCTGGCGGCGCTGCTGTTCATCGGCTACGCCATTCCCAAGCTGAAGCTCGCCCTGCCCGGCGGGCGCAAGGCCGAAGGCTGGTGGTCGGCGCGGGTCAGCCGCCTCGCCCGGCCGCTGTTCGCCACCCCCACCGGCTGGCGCGGCTACGGCCTCGGCCTCATGCTCGGCTTCATTCCCTGCGGCCTGCTCTATGGCGCGCTGGCCGCCGCCGCCTCCAGCGGCGATCCGGTGGCCGGGGCCTTCGGCATGGCCGCCTTCGCCCTCGGCACCATGCCGGCCCTGTTCGCCGTCGGCCTCGCCGGCCACATGGCCGGGCGGCGGTGGGGCAGCGTGGTCGCCAAGGTGGCGCCGGCGCTGCTGGTGCTCAACGCCGGGGTGCTCACCTACATGGCCGTGACGCTGGTTGCCTGAACGACCGCCCACCCATTCTGCCGTCGAACGGAAGGAACCGCCGTGAACAAGACCCTCGCCATCGTCGCCGCCCTGGCGGTCGTCGTCGTCGTCGGCCTCGGCCCCCGCCTCGCCCACTGGGTCGGCTTCCCCACCGGCGGCGCCAGCGCCGACGGCACCACCACCGGCTCCACCTCCGCCGTCGCCATCGGCGGCCCCTTCACCCTGGTCGACGGCGACGGCCGCACGGTCACCGAGCAGGACTTCCGCGGCAAGTGGATGGTGATCTACTTCGGCTATACCTACTGCCCCGACGTCTGCCCCACCGGCCTGTCGTCCATCGGCCAGGCGGTGGACATGCTGCCGGAGGCGCAGCAGGACAAGGTGGTGCCCCTGTTCATCTCCGTCGACCCGGAGCGCGACACGCCCGAGGTGGTCGGCGACTACGTCGGCCACTTCCACCCCCGCATGGTCGGCCTGACCGGCAGCGAGGAACAGGTCGCCGCCGTCGCCAAGGAATACAAGGTCTACTACAAGAAGGTGCAGGACGGCGACGGCCCCTACCTGATGGACCACAGCGCCATCGCCTATGTGATGGGGCCGGACGGCCAGTTCGTCCGCCACTTCAGCCACGGCGTGCCGCCCGAGGACATGGCCAAGGCCCTGGGCGAGCTGCTGGCCAAGGGCGGTGCCTCCTGATCCTCGCCGCCGCCACCGCCACCCGCACCGTCCGCGCACGCCCACGCCCATGATCCCCGGCCTCATCATCGCCGCGCCCGCCAGCGGCGGCGGCAAGACCACCCTGACCCTCGGCCTGCTGCGGGCCTTGCGGCGGCGCGGGCTGCGGCCGGTGTCGGGCAAGGTGGGGCCGGACTACATCGACCCCGCCTTCCACGCCGCCGCCTCCGGCGCCCCCTGCCTGACCCTCGATACCTGGGCCATGGACCACGGCCGCATCGCCGACCTGCTGGCGCGGCAGGCGGAGCGCGGCGCCACGCTGGTGGTCGAAGGCGTCATGGGCCTGTTCGACGGCGCCCCCGCCGCCGGCGTCGGCGGCGACGGCTCCACCGCCTCGCTCGCCGCCCTGACCGGCCTGCCGGTGGTGCTGGTGGGCGACGACACCGCCCAGGCGGCCCGCGCCGCCGCCGTGGTGCGCGGCTTCGCCACCCACCGGCCGGAGGTGACGGTGGCCGCCGTGGTCTTCACCAAGGTCGGCCCCGGCCGCCACGCCGACATCCTGCGCGAGGCAATGGCGGAGAGCCTGCCGCTGATCCCGGTCGTCGGCTGCCTGCCGCGGCTGCCCGGCCTCGGGCTGCCGAGCCGCCATCTCGGCCTGGTACAGGCGCTGGAGCACCCGGACCTCGACACCTTCCTCGACACCGCCGCCGATGCGGTGGAGGCGCACCTCGACCTCGACGCCCTCGCCACCCTCGCCCGCCCGGCCCGGCTGGCGGCGGCTGCTGCGGCGGCGGCTCCGGCGGCGGCGGCGGTGCCGCCGCTCGGCCAGCGCATCGCCGTCGCCCGCGATGCCGCCTTCGCCTTTGCCTATCCGGCGGTGCTGGAGGACTGGCGGCGGGCGGGGGCGGAGGTGCTGCCGTTCTCCCCGCTGGCCGACGAGGCTCCCGCCGCGACGGCCGATGCCGTCTACCTGCCCGGCGGCTACCCGGAACTGCACGCCGGCCGGCTGGCGGCGGCGGCCGGCTTCCTTGGCGGGTTGCGGGCGGCGGCGGCGCGCGGGGCGGTGATCTTCGGCGAGTGCGGCGGCTACATGACCCTCGGCGACAGCCTCACCGACGCCGACGGCACTGCCCATGCCATGGCCGGGCTGCTGCCGCTGACCACCAGCTTCGCCCGCCGTCGCCTGCACCTCGGATACCGCACTGCCGCGACTCGCGCCGCCGGTCCGCTCGGCCCCGCCGGGGCGGTTTACCGCGGCCACGAGTTCCACTACGCGACGATTACCGGCGAGGACTATGCGCGCGCAGATGAACTGTTTGAAACCAGAGACGCAGCAGGATCGTTGGTTATTTCAAACGGGTTACGGTGCGGCAGCGTCCTCGGGTCGTTCATTCACCTGATCGCCCGCCAGCCGGCAGCCCCTGCCCCATGAGTCGCGGCATGCGGCCGGACGCAGGGTGGGCCAGGGCTTCGGTGAGGATGCTGCGGCGCAATATCAGCAGTCTCTGCCGAAAGGCATAGGCGGGAGAATTAATTCAACAGAGGTAAGAGGTTGCTGTTCCGGCGCCGGCCTGCGGGCGGGCGCCATGGGTGCCGGCTGGCCCGCACGCAACATTCTTCTTGTTGCGAAACCGTGACTGTCTGTGCATTCATCTTTCTCGTCGAGGGAATTGGCCTAAACAAAAAACCGGCCAGTGGCGCAACGCGACTAACGGGGATCGGAGAGGTCAACGAAGAATGCTGTACCACTTCCATGAATTCCAGCATGCGGCGATGGCGCCCATGCGGGCCGTGGCGCGGGCCATGCACGAGGTCTATACCCACCCGTGGCTGCCCACCACCTACACCACCTTCGCCAAGACGCTGGCGGCCGGCGCCGACATGTTCGAGCGCGTGACCCGCAAGTATCCGAAGCCGCCCTTCGACCTGCCGACCACGGTGGTGCGGGGCGAGACGGTGCCGGTGGTGGAGGAAGTGACCTTCAGCCTGCCGTTCTGCAACCTGCTGCACTTCAAGCGCCCCGGCGCCCGCGGCGATGATCCGCGCCTGCTGATCGTGGCGCCCCTGTCGGGCCATTACGCGACGCTGCTGCGCGGCACGGTGGAAGCCCTGCTGCCCGACCACGACATCTACATCACCGACTGGGTGAACGCCCGCGACGTGCCGCTGTCGGCGGGGCAGTTCTGCCTCGACACCTATGTCGACTACGTGCGCCGGTTCCTGCACCACCTCGGCCCCAACACCCACGTCATGGCGGTGTGCCAGCCGGCGGTGCCGGTGACGGCGGCGGCGGCGCTGATGGCGGAGGATGCGGACCCCATGCGGCCGTCGTCCATCACCCTCATGGGCGGCCCCATCGACACCCGCGCCAACCCGACGGCGGTGAACCAGTTCGCCACCGAGAAGGAGATGGACTGGTTCGTCCATCACGTCATCCACACCGTGCCGCTGCAGTATGAAGGCCGCCTGCGCAAGGTCTACCCCGGCTTCCTGCAGCTGTCGGGCTTCATGTCCATGAACATGGACCGCCACATGGACGCCCACCTGCGCTACTTCCGTCATCTGGTGCGCGGCGACGGCGACAGCGCCTCGCAGCACCGGGCGTTCTATGACGAGTACATGTCGGTGATGGACCTGCCGGCCGAGTTCTACCTGCAGACCATCCGCAAGGTGTTCAAGGAATGGCAGCTGCCGCGCGGCCTGCTGGAGATCGACGGCCGCCGGGTGGACCTGGGCCACGTGCGCGACATCGCCTTCATGTCCGTCGAGGGCGAGAAGGACGACATCACCGGCGTCGGCCAGACCAAGGCGGTGCATGACCTGCTGGTGAATCTGCCGCAGGAAAAGCAGCGCTACCACATGCAGCCGAAGGTGGGCCATTATGGCATCTTCAATGGCCGCCGGTGGCGCGAGGAAATTCTGCCCCATGTCCGCGACTTCATTCGCGCCAACGACAAAGCCCTTCTGGGAGACCAAGCCGCTTGAGGCGATGACGCCGGCGGAGTGGGAATCCCTCTGCGACGGCTGCGGCAAATGCTGCCTGCACAAGCTGCAGGAGGAAGAGGAGGACGGCTCGCTCGGCGCGGTGATGCACACCAACGTCGCCTGCCGCCTCCTCGACCTCGGCAGCTGCCGCTGCAAGAAGTACCCCACCCGCTTCCGCTATGTGCCCGACTGCGTGCAGCTCACGCCCGAAACGGTGCATGACGTGAACTGGCTGCCGGCCTCCTGCGCCTACCGGCTGGTGGCCGAGGGCAAGCCGCTGGCGTGGTGGCACCCGCTGGTGTCGGGCGACCCCGCCACCGTGCACGAGGCCGGCATTTCGGTGCGCGGCCGCTGCATCTCCGAAACCCGCGCCGGCCCCCTGGAACACCACATCGTCGAATGGCCCGATCTCTGAAGGCTTTTGACCCGCCCGTGGTGGTCATCGACGGGCGCCCGCTGCCGGTGACGGTGAAGGCCTCCGCCACCAGCCGGCGCATTTCCCTGCGCGTCGATGCCATGAACGACGGCCTGATCGTGGTCATGCCAAGCGGCCTGCCGGCGCGCGAGGCGCTGCGCTTCGTCCACGACAAGACCGACTGGATCCGCGCCCGCCTGTCGGCGCTGCCGCCGCGGGTGCCCTTCGCCGCCGGGGCGGAGGTGCCGCTGCTCGGCATCCCCCACCGCATCGAGCCGGCGCCCGAGGCCCGGCGCGGCGTGTGGGCGGAGGACGGCTGCCTGCACGTCAGCGGCCTGCCGGAACACCTGCCGCGGCGGGTCGGCGATTATCTGCGCCGCCGGGCGCGGGAGGAAATCGCCCCTCGCGCCCACGCCTACGCCGCCCGCCTCGACCGCCGCATCACCGCCCTGACGGTGCGCGACACCCGCTCCCGCTGGGGCAGTTGCTCGTCGGGTGGGGCGTTGTCGTTCAGCTGGCGGCTGGTGCTGGCGCCGGAGGCGGTGCTGGACTACGTGGTGGCGCACGAGGTGGCGCATATGGTCGAACTGAACCACAGCACCCGGTTCTGGAACCTGGTGACCGAGCTGATGCCCGACCACGCCCGCCCCCGCCACTGGCTGAAGCAGCACGGCACCCGCCTGCACCGCTACGGCTGAGGGGCGCCCCCTGCGGGCCGCCCCTTGCCGTCTTACAGCGCCTTCACCATCGGGCCGACCGGAGCGCCGCCGAGGATGTGCAGGTGCAGGTGCGGCACTTCCTGGCCGCCGTCGTCGCCGGTGTTGGAGATGACGCGGTAGCCGGTGGCGTCCAGCCCCTTCTCCCGCGCGATCTTCGCCACCGCCCGCCACAGGGCGGCGATCTCGGCGTCGCTGGCGTCCTCGCCGAGCGCGGTGGCATCGGCGTAGGGGCCCTTCGGGATCACCAGGATGTGGACCGGGCGCTTGGGGGCGATGTCCTCGAAGGCGAGCACGAGATCGTCCTCGTAGACCTTCTTCGCCGGGATCTCGCCGCGCAGGATGCGGGCGAAGATGTTGGACTGATCATAGGCCATGGGTCGGCATGCTCCCGTGGTTGCGGTGATCGGAGGAAGAACGGCGCGGCCGGATCAGCCGCCGCGCGACGCCTTTTCGGTCAGGCCGGAGGTGCCGACGCGGCGTTCCAGCTCGGCATAGACATCGGCCGGGGCGACGCCGGCGTCGGCCCACAGCACCAGCAGATGATAGAGCAGGTCGGCGCTTTCGCTCACCACCTCCGCCGGCCCCTGGGACACGGCGGCGATGGCGCATTCCACCCCTTCCTCGCCCACCTTCTGGGCGATCTTGCGGCGGCCCTTGGCGAACAGGCGGGCGGTGTAGCTGCTGTCGGCGTCGGCGCCCTTGCGGCCCTCGATGACGGCGTGCAGGCGGTCGAGCACCTCGGCGGTGGCGGCGGGGGTGGTCATGGGCCGTCGTCCTTTCGCGTCGTGGTCGCGGGCGCCGTCAGTCGCGCATGGGGATGCCGGCGGCGCGCATGTGGTCCTTCGCCTGCCGGATGGTGTATTCGCCGAAGTGGAAGATGGAGGCGGCGAGCACCGCCGTCGCGTGCCCCTCGCGGATGCCTTCCACCAGGTGATCCAGCGTGCCGACGCCGCCGGAGGCGATGACCGGGATCGACACCGCATCGGCCACCGCGCGGGTGAGCGGCAGGTTGAAGCCCTGCTTGGTGCCGTCGCGGTCCATGCTGGTCAGCAGGATCTCGCCGGCGCCGTACTCTTCCATGCGCCGCGCCCACTCCACCGCATCCAGGCCGGTGGCGTTGCGGCCGCCGTGGGTGAAGATCTCGAACTTGCCGGGGGCCACAGACTTGGCGTCGATGGCGACGACGATGCACTGGCTGCCGAACTTCTCCGCCGCCTCGCGCACGAACTCCGGCCGGTGGACGGCGGCGGTGTTGATGGAGACCTTGTCGGCCCCGGCCAGCAGCAGCTTGCGAATGTCCTCCACCGCCCGCACGCCGCCGCCGACGGTCAGCGGCATGAAGCACTGCTCGGCGGTGCGGGCGACGACGTCGTAGAGGGTGCCGCGGTTTTCGTGGCTGGCGGTGATGTCGAGGAAGCACAGTTCGTCGGCGCCGGCGGCGTCGTAGATCCGCGCCTGCTCCACCGGATCGCCGGCATCCCGCAGCCCGACGAAATTGACCCCCTTCACCACACGGCCGTCCTTGACGTCCAGGCAGGGGATGATGCGCATCTTGAGCATCTGCGTGTCCTTATACCTTCACTTCCGGCGGCGGGGTTTGAACCACCAAGGCACCAAGACACCAAGAGAACACTCCCCAGCCTGACGGTCGTGTCCGGGCCCGTCGGCGGAGGCCAAGGAAAGTCTCCTTGGTGTCTTTGTGTCTTGGTGGTTCACCTACTCCCGGGCCTGTTACCCCTTCAGCACCGCCAGCGCCTGCGCCAGATCGATGCGGCCGTCGTAGAGGGCGCGGCCGGAGATGACGCCGACGATGCCCGACGCCTGCCGTGCCTTCAGCGCCTTCAGGTCGTCCAGCGACGCCACCCCGCCCGAGGCGATGACCGGCGTCGTCAGGCGCTCCGCCAGGGCGGCGGTGGCCTCGACGTTGGGGCCCTGGAGGGCGCCGTCACGCTCGATGTCGGTGTAGATGATGGCGGCGACGCCAGCGTCCTCGAACTTCAGCGCCAGGTCGACGGCGGTGATCTCGCTGGTTTCGGCCCAGCCTTCCACCGCCACCATGCCGTCGCGGGCGTCGATGCCGACGGCGATGCGGCCGGGGTGCGCCTTGCAGGCTTCCTTCACCAGTTCAGGATGGCGCAGCGCCACGGTGCCGAGGATGACGCGCTCGATCCCCTTGCCCAGCCACAGGTCGATGGTGGCGCGGTCGCGGATGCCGCCGCCCAGCTGCACCGGCACGTCGTCGGCCATGATGGCGAGGATCTCGTCCACCGCCTCGGCATTGACCGGCTGGCCGGCGAAGGCGCCGTTGAGGTCGACCACATGCAGCCACTCGCAGCCGGCGTCCTTGAAGGCACGCGCCTGCTCGGCGGGGGAGGTGTTGAAGACGGTGGCCTTGTCCATTTCGCCCTTGATGAGGCGGACGCAGGCGCCGTCCTTCAGGTCGATGGCGGGAAACAGGATCATGGTGCCCAGCGCAGGAAGTTGGAGAGCAGCGTCAGGCCGGTGACCTGGCTTTTCTCGGGGTGGAACTGGGTGCCGACCAGGTTGTCGCGGGCGACCATGGCGGTCAGCGTTTCGCCGTAGTCGACGGTGGCGAGGCGGTGCGCCGGATCGGCCGGCACGAAGTGATAGCTGTGGACGAAATAGGCATGGTCGCCGGGCGAGATGCCGCTCAGCAGCGGGTGGGCGCCGGCGGTGAACTCCAGCTCGTTCCAGCCCATGTGCGGCACCTTCAGCGCCGGGTCGCGGGGCTGGATGCGCACCACGTCGCCGGCGATCCAGCCGAGGCCGTCGGTGGTGCCGTGCTCGCGCCCGTGGCTGGCGAGAAGCTGCATGCCGACGCAGATGCCGAGGAAGGGGCGGCCCTTTTCCATCACCACCGCGTGCAGCGCTTCCACCATGCCCGGCACGGCATCAAGGCCGCGGCGGCAGTCGGCGAAGGCGCCGACGCCCGGCAGCACCACGCGGTCGGCGGCGCGCACGGCGGCGGCATCGGCGGTGACGAGGACGGTCTCGGACGAACCCGATTCGGCCACGGCGCGCTCCAGCGCCTTGGCGGCCGAGCGCAGGTTGCCCGATCCGTAATCGATGATGGCGACGGTCATGAAACGTATCCCACAGGGGCGGCGGGTGCCGGCGTACCGGCTATATGGGTCGGTCGCAGGCTTTGTAACAGGAACCCGGGCCGCGTCAAAGCCCCTGCCGCCGCTGCGGGCGGAGGATTGCCGCCGCCGCCCGCTCCCGCTACACTCCGCTCGCGACAAGATTGCAACCGTCGGGGGAGGGTGGCATGCAAAGGGGGCGACACGGAGGCCGCCGGGCGGCGGTGCTGGTGGCGGCCGCGCTGCTGGCCGGCTGCTCCACCGGCATGCCGATCCCGGCGGTGGAGATGCGCGCGCCGCCCGAGATGGGGTTCGAGCGCACGCTCGCCACCCTGCGCTTCCACGGCGCCACCATCGCCATCCCGCCCGGCACCACCATCGGCGGCTACGGCGGCAGCCTGTGGAGCTGCGCCGGGCGCAGCGATCCGATCTCGTGGCAGATGTCGCGGACGGAAGTGTTCAGCCGCAGCTTCGCCGACATTTTCTACGACCGCCTCAACCTTGCCGGCTACGCCACCACCGGCGACCCCAGCAACCTGTTCGCCGACATCGAGCGCGGGCGGCCGCGCACCGATTATCTGGTCGGCGCCCGCATCGATGAAATCCGCCTCGACCTCTGCCACCAGCGCGACCTGCTGACCGGCGACGAGAAGTTCCTGAAGACCGGGCGCGGCTATGTGCGGGTGCAGTGGCAGGTGTTCAGCCAGGCGCTGCGCAAGGTGGTCTACCAGACCGCCAGCGAGGGCGTGGCGACCCTGGAAGACCCGTCGCCGCTGGCGGTGCAGCTGCTCATCAACGCCGCCTTCGGCACCGCCGCCAGCAACTTCGCCGGCGACCCGGCGCTGCTCGATCTGGTCAGCCGCGATCCGTCGCAGTTCGCCATCGCCGACCGCGCCGTCGGTCCGGCGCCGCTGCTGGTGCCGCGCCTGCCCCTGCACGAGACGCCGCTGCCCGATCATGCCGAGGCGGTGCGCGCCGCCGTAGTGACGGTGGATACCGGCGCCGGCCACGGCTCCGGCGTGCTCATCACCCCGTCGCTGGTGCTGACCAACCACCATGTGGTCGAAGGCCACGATCAGGTGATGGTGCGCGATGCCTCCGGCGGCTTCCGCCGCGCCACGGTGCTGCGCCGCGACGGCCGCCGCGACGTCGCCCTGCTGCAGATGGCGGAAGCAGCGGCGGCGGTGCTGCCGGTGCGGCTCGACCCGCCGCCGGTGGTGGGGGAGGACGTCTATGTCATCGGCACGCCGCAGCGCAAGGGGCTGGCCGGCACGGTGACGCGCGGCATCGTCAGCGGCTTCCCCAGGAACGACCGCGGCCTGACCGACATCCAGGCCGACGCGGCGGTGGCGCCGGGCAGCAGCGGCGGCGCCCTGGTGGACGGCCGCGGCAACCTGCTCGGCCTCACCTATGCCGGTTTCCAGGGCGAGGGCGGCGGCGGCCTCGGCCTCAACCTGTTCATCGGCATCGCCGACGCCCTGCGCACCCTCAACCTGGTGGTCGACGACCCGCTGCCGGCCAGCGCCGACCCGTGGGACGACTACCCGGAGCCGGAGCCGCCGCCGCCGTCGCCGCCGGTCAGGGGATGACCCGGCCGCCCTCCAGCCGCAGCGAGCGGGTGGCGAGGGCGGCGAGGAAATCGGCGTCGTGGCTGACGATCACCATGGCCTGCGGCAGCCCGCGCAGAATGTCGATCAGCCGCGCCCGGTGGCGGGCATCCAGCGCGTTGGTGGGCTCGTCCAGCAGCAGCACCTGCGGCCGCATGGCGAGCACGGCGGCCAGCGACACCAGCCGCTTTTCGCCGCCCGACAGGTGGTGGGTGACGCGCGGACCGAAGCCGCTCAGCCCCAGCATCTCCAGCGTCTCGGCGACGATGGCGCGGGCCTCCTCGCGGCCGGCCCCCAGGTTGAGGGGGCCGAAGGCGACGTCCTCGGCCACCGTCGGGCAGAACAGCTGGTCGTCGGGGTCCTGGAACACGAAGCCGGCCTGCGGCCGCACCTCGGCGAAATCGGCCTCGGTCACCCGCTGCCGCCCGAAGGCGACGATGCGCCCGGCCTGCGGCTTCAGCAGCCCGACCACCAGCGACAGCAGGGTGGACTTGCCGGCGCCGTTGTCGCCCACCAGCGCCAGCCGCTCCCCCGCCGAAAGCGCCAGCGAGACGCCCTGCAGCACCGGCCGCTGCGGGCCATAGGCGAAGTGCAGGTCTTCGACCGCGATCAGCGGCGCCGCCGTCATGCCAGCCGGTCCGCCGTCAGCAGCGCGAGGCAGGCCGCCGTCAGCGCCGCCAGGAACAGCCAGTCGGCGGGCCGGCTGCGCAGATCGTCGAGCAGCGGGAAGCGGCCGGTGTAGCCGCGGCACTTCATGGCCGCCATCACCCGTTCCGAGCGCTCCAGCGACCGCACCAGCAGCATGCCGATGAGATAACCAAGACTGGTCAGGGTGTGGCGGTCGGTGCGCGGGCGGAAGCCGCGCGCCTTCATGGCGGTGCGCAGGCGGCCGTATTCCTGATGCAGGACTTCGATGTAGCGGACGGTCATGAGGAACAGTTGCACCAGTTTCTCGGGCACCCGCAGGCGGGCGAGGGCATGGCCGAGGGTGGTTTCGGGCAGCGTCCCGACCAGCGCCAGCAGGGCCAGGATCACCGCATTGGCCTTCAGCGCGATGCGCAGGGCGTGCTCCAGCCCCTGGCGGGAGGCATCGAAGCCCCACAGGGTGACCAGCGTCTCGCCGGGGGTGGTGAAGGGCAGCATGATGAGGGTGAGCACGATGAAGCCGTCCACCGCCAGCACCCGCCGCGCCGTCTCCGCCGCCGGCAGCCGCGCCCAGGCGGCCAGCAGCGCCGCCGCCGCCAGCGCCACACCGAGGCTGCGGAACTCGTGCAGCGCCACGGTGGAGAAGGCGAACACCGCCGCCGCCACCAGCCGCATGCGCGGGTCGATGCGGCGCAGCCCGGTCAGCGGCCCGTCGGCGAAGGTGCGCAGCGCCGTCTGGCCGGCCCGGCTATCGGTCATGACCCGGCGCTCTGTCGCCCGCGGTCAGGCACGGGCGGGGGCGGCGACGAGGCCGAAGGCATCGGGCTTCACCTTGCGCACCAGGGCGACGGCGGCGCCGGTCACCAGCGCCTCGGCCATCATCACCGGCACATGAGCGATGAACACCAGCTTGGCGGCGGGAATGAAGGCCTCGCCGGACAGGGCCAGCGACAGCCCGACCATGATCGTGGTCAGCGCCACTGCGCCGCCGCCCGCCACCACGCCGGCCACCGCCGCCGGGGTCGCAGCGGCGCTGCGCACCAGCGGCCGGCACAGCAGGCCGAACAGCACCGCCGGGGCGGCGATGTTGACCAGGTTGACGCCCAGCACGGTCAGGCCGCCGAAGCCGAAGAACACCGCCTGCAGGGCTAGCGCCACCGCCAGCGCCGGAAAGGCCGCCCACCCCAGCATCAGGCCGGCAAGCCCGCCCAGCACCAGATGGACCGACGACGGGCCCACCGGCACCTGCACCAGCGAGGCGACGAAGAAGGCCGCCGACAGCAGGCCGGCGCGCGGCAGCGCTTCCGGCGTCAGCGCCCGCAGGCCCAGCGCGATGCCGCCGACGGCGGCGGCCGAGGCGGCGACGATGACCGGGGCGGCCAGGGCTCCGTCAACGATATGCATGGCGACGACCCTCCCGGACGGTGGCGGACCGGCGGACCTGGGGGTGAAGGCGTGTGTGCGTCATCCTGGCGCTCCCTGAGGACGCCGGCGCGTTGCCCGCGCGGATTGCGGATGATGCCTGACCGAAGACCGGACCCGGCGCCGCCGCACATCCCCGCGCCACCGCACCGGCGGAACGGAATGATGCACGTCACCACGGCGGATGCCCGCACCCCCGGATCGCCCCGCCCGGAGGATGAGTGACGCCGCGACGGCAGGTCTCCTGGCTCGCGGGTCATCGCCCGGATGCCGCCTTCCCGACCGCCGTGGTGGCCGTCAGTGGCGCAATGGCATCCGCGCTCGCCGCTCACAGTTGCGGGGGCAGCTCCGGCATCGGCTCCCCGACGGGGTCGGTCCGTTCCGGCATTCCCTTTTCATCCCCGGGCTTTTCACCCACCTGGGGCAACCGTCGCGTTCGTCGGGAGTATGCCGGGCGCGCAGGTCTGCGTCAAACACATCCCGGCGTAGACTACCCAGGCGGGTATTGATCGTCGCCGCAGATGACGCACCGGGGGCGCGGCTGTTATGCTACGGGAAACAAGGGGTTTGGGGTCTACCGACGTGACGCAGCAGACGGCATCACGAGGGTCGCCGACGGTGACCCTCCTGAACAGGCTTGTGCGGGCCGTGCTGCTGATCGTTGCGGTCTGGGCCGGCGCCATGGTCAGCCTGTGGCTGATCGCCGACCGCACCCGCACCACCACCGCCATCGACGCCTCCATCAACCTGCTCCAGACCGTACTGCGGGCGGAGGAGCGGCGCCTGGGCATGACCGCCCGCGACTACACCTGGTGGGACGATTCGATCCACAACGTCCTGGTCGAGTTCGACCCGGCGTGGGCCGACAACAACATCGGCGGCTATCTGCATCAGGCCTTCGACATCACCCTGTCGCTGGTGATCGCCGGCGACGGCCGCCTCATCTACGGCGCCCGCGACGGCGCCCGGCTGGAGCCGCCGGACGCCTCGCCGCTGTCCGCCGGCTTCGGCGTGCTGGTGGAGGAAGCCCGCGTCAACCGGGCCGACACGCAGCCGCGCTGGGCGGCCGGCATCGCCCTGCTGGACGGCGTGCCGGCGCTGGTGGCGGTGTCGCCCTTCACCCCCGAGCGGCCCGACAGCCCGCCGAGCCCCGATGCCGACGCCGTGCTGCTGGTGGCCCGCCACCTGGATGCCGGCTGGGTCAGCGAACTGGGTCGCGAGTACCAGTTGGACGGCCTCGCCCTGCGGCCGGTGGAAACGCCCCTGCCCGACGGCCACAGCGCCGACATCCGCCTGACCACCCGCGACGGCGTGGCGCTGGCGGCCCTGTCGTGGCGGCCGCGCATCCCCGGCGACCGGCTCGACACCTCCGTCCTGGTGACCATGAGCGTGCTGTCGCTGACCATGCTGGCGCTGCTGGTGGTCTTCCTCGGCCGCGCCCGCCGCCTCGCCCGCCGGCTGGCGGAGGACGACGCCGTGCGGGCCGAGCAGGCGCTCGCCCTGGCCGACAGCGAGGAACGCCTGCGGCTGGTGGTGAGCAATGCGCCGGTGCTGCTGGTGGTCACCGACCGCGACGGCGACGTCCAGCTGGTGGAAGGCGGCGCCGACGGCCTGCGCGACAGCCTGCCCGACGCGGTGGCCGGGGCGCCGCTCGCCCATACGGTGGACAAGATGCCGGCGCTGGCCGACATCGCCGGCCGGGCCGAACGCGGCCAGACCGCCAGCGGCGAGGTGACCGCCGCCGGCCGCACGCTGGAGGTGGTCTGCGCCCCGCTGCGCGACACCGCCGGCCGCCGCTGCGGCATCGTCGCGGTGATGGTCGACATCAGCGAACGCAAGGCCATCGAGAACACCCTGCGGCGGGCGCTGGACGAACTCACCCGCTCCAACGGCGAGCTGGAACGCTTCGCCTACGTCGCTTCCCACGACCTGCAGGAGCCGGTGCGCACCCTGGTCGGTTATGCCCAGCTGGTGCGGCGGCGCTATGACGACCGGCTGGACGACGACGGCCGCGCCTTCCTGTCCTACATCGAGGAAGGCGCCCTGCGCATGCGGGCACTGGTGCAGGGCCTGCTGACCTACTCCCGCCTCGGCGCCCAGGCGGCGCTGCCGGAGCCGGTGGACGCCGGCGCCTCGCTCGCCACCGCGCTGGACAACGTGGCGGCGACGGTGCGGGAAACCGGCGCCTCCATCGTCGCCGGCCGCCTGCCCATGGTCTATGCCGAGCCGCTGCAACTGATGCAGGTGTTCCAGAACCTGATCGGCAACGCCCTGAAGTTCCGCCACCCGAACCGCCGGCCGCAGGTGACCATCACCGCCGAGCGGGCCCGCGACGGCTGGCAGATCACCATCCGCGACAACGGCATCGGCATCCCGCCCGACAGCCTGGAAACCGTGTTCGGCCTGTTCAAGCGGCTGCACGGCCCCACCGTCTACCCCGGCACCGGCGTCGGCCTGGCCATCTGCCAGCGCATCATCGAACGCAGCGGCGGTCGCATCTGGGCCACCTCCGACGGCGAGACCGGCACCGCCTTCCACTTCACCCTGCCCGCCCCGCCCGGCGATTCCGGCGGCCGCAGCGACGGCCGCGGCGGCGATGGCGACGAGCGCGCTATGCCCGAACTTCTCCCGCAGGTATAGTCGTCGTCCACCCGCCTCCCCACCTGCCGGGAATGCCTGCCGCCCCATGACCTTGCCCGATCCCTCGGCGCTGTTCGTGCTGGCCCTGCTGGGGGCCGTGTTCATCGCCTTCGTCAGCGAGCGGTTTCCGCCCGACTCGGTGGTGCTCGGCGCCGTGGCGGCGCTGCTCGCCACCGGCATCCTGTCGGCCGGCGAGATGCTGGCGGTGTTCAGCAACTCGGCCCCCATCACCGTGGCGGCTATGTTCATCCTGTCCGGCGCGCTCATGCGCACCGGCGCCATCGAGGCCTTCGGCGAGGCGGTCTCCTCCATCGCCAAACGACAACCGAGCCTCGCGCTGGCGGCGGTGGTGGTGGTGGTGATCGTGGTGTCGGCCTTCGTGAACAACACGCCAGTGGTGATCGTGCTGATCCCGGTGGTGATCAAGCTGGCGGGGCGGCTCAAGCAGTCGCCCTCGCGCTACCTCATCCCGCTCAGCTATGCCGCCATCCTGGGCGGCACCTGCACCCTCATCGGCACCTCGACCAACCTGCTGGTGGACGGCGTCGCCCGCGAGCAGGGCCTCGCGCCCTTCGGCATGTTCGAGATCACCCTGCCCGGCCTGGTGATGGCGGTGGTGGGGCTGCTGTACCTGGTGCTGTTCGGCCGCCACGTGCTGCCCGACCGCACCACCGTCACCAGCATGCTGGCCGCCGACGACCGCCCGCGCTTCCTGACCGAGGTGGTGATCCCCGAGGGCTCGCCGCTGATCGGCACCCGGCCGCGCGATGCCGCCGTCTTCACCCGCCACGACCGCCGGCTGGTGGACGTGGTGCGCGGCGACGATTCGTTGCGCCGCGACCTAGACGACGTGACCCTGCAGGCCGGCGACCGGGTGCTGGTGAAGACACCGGTGCACGAGGTCATGAGCCTGCGCGAGGACAGCGCCGTCTCCTTCCACGACCCGCACGCCCTGGAACCGGTGGGCAGCCGCCAGACCATGGTGGTCGAAGGCCTGATCGCGCCGGAAAGCCCCATGCTGGGCAAGACCCTGCGCCACCTGCGCCTGCGCCGCCGCTATGGCGTCTATCCGCTGGCCATGCACCGCCGCGGCGAGAACATCGGCGCCAAGCTGGAGGCGGTGCCGCTGCGGGTGGGCGACACCCTGCTGATGGAAGGCTCCGCGGAAGACGTGCGCCGCCTGTCCGACGAACAGGGCATCGTCAACCTGACCGAGCCGCAGGAACGCCCCTACCGCCGCCGCAAGGCGCCGGTGGTGCTGGCCGCCGTGCTGGCGGTGATGGCGCTGGCGGCGGTGGAAGTGCTGCCCATCGTGTCGCTGGCGGTGATCGCCGTCGCCATCGTCATCCTCACCCGCTGCATCGACCCGGAAGAAGCCTACCGCTCCATCGACTGGCGCATCCTGGTGCTGATCTTCGGCATGCTGGCGGTCAGCCGGGCCATGGAAAGCACCGGTGCCATGGCGTGGATCGTCGACGGCGTCATGGCCGCCATCGGCGGGCTGCCGCCGTGGGTGATCCTGGCCTGCATCTATGCGCTGACCTCGCTGCTGACCGAACTGATCTCCAACAACGCCATCGCCGTGCTGATCACCCCCATCGTCATCGGCATCGCCGAGCAGATGGGTGTCGACCCGCGGCCCTTCGTGGTGGCGGTGATGTTCGCGGCCTCGGCCAGCTTCGCCACGCCCATCGGCTACCAGACCAACACCCTGGTCTACGGCGCCGGCGGCTATCGCTTCTCCGACTTCCTGAAGGTCGGGGTGCCCATGAACATCCTGGTCGGCATCACCGCCGTGCTCGTCATCCCCATATTCTGGCCCTTCTGACGCAGCGGCCGCATCTGCCGGTGGCAGCGCCGGGTTTTCGACATATCTTAATGAAAACCTGCCCGTCCGCCGCCACCGCAGCAGCCACCGCCCCCGCGAGGAAGGAGACACTCCCCCGTGCTCGACGCCGTCAACATAGCCATCCTGTTCGGCGCCGGGCTTGTGACCCTCAGCATCTTCACCAGCCTGCTGTCGATGCGCGTCGGCGCCCCGCTGCTGCTGGTGTTCCTGCTGGTGGGTCTGGCGGCGGGAGAGGACGGCTTCCTCGGCATCGACTTCGACAATGCCCCCGCCGCCTACTTCGTCGGCTCGCTGGCGCTGGCGGTGATCCTGTTCGATTCGGGCTTCGGCACGCCCATGAAGAGCTTTCGCATGGCGGCCGGGCCGGCGCTGTCGCTGGCAACCGTCGGCGTGCTGCTGACCGCCGGGCTGCTGGGCGTGGCGGCCCACCTGCTGATGGACCTGACGCTGATCGAGGGGCTGCTGCTGGGTGCCATCGTCTCCTCCACCGACGCGGCGGCGGTGTTCTTCCTGCTGCGGGTCGGCGGCATGAAGCTGCGCGACCGGGTGCGCTCGACGCTGGAGATCGAATCGGGCTCCAACGACCCGATGGCGGTGTTCCTGACCATCCTGCTGGCCGACATGGCGGCGCGCGGCCTCACCTTCAGCGACATCGGCCCGGAGGTGGCGCTGACCGTCGTGCAGCAGCTGGGCCTCGGGCTGGTGGCCGGCTTCGCCGGCGGCAAGGCCATCGTCATGGTCATGCGGCGGGTGCGGCTGGATGCCATGCTGTCGCCGCTGACGGTGCTGTGCCTCGCCCTCACCCTGTTCGGACTGGTGAGCGTGGTCGGCGGCTCCGGCTTCCTGGCGGTCTATGTGGCCGGCGTCACCGCCGGCAACGATGCCATGCCGCAGGCGGCGACGCTGAAGCGGTTCCAGGCCGGCATGACGTGGCTGGCGCAGATCGTCATGTTCCTCACCTTGGGCCTGCTTGCCACCCCCTCCAGCTTCGCCGCGGTGGCGGTGCCGGCGGTGCTGCTGGCGGTGTTCCTCATCCTGGTCGCCCGTCCGGTGGCGGTGTGGCTGGTGCTGCTGCCGTTCCGCTTCTCCCCCCGCGACACCCTGTTCGCCAGCTGGGTCGGATTGCGCGGCGCCGTCTCCATCCTTCTCGCCATCGTGCCCATGGTGGCGGGGCTGGAGGTCGGCCAGACCCTGTTCAACACCGCCTTCATCATCGTGCTGGTCAGCCTGGTGGTGCAGGGCTGGTCGGTGCGCTGGATGGCCCACCGCCTGGGCATGCTGGTGCCGTCGCGCTCCGGCCTGGTGGAGCGCTTCGAGCTGGAGCTGCCCGACCGCGCCGGCCATGAACTGGTGGTCTACCGCATCACCGAAAACGCCGCCGTCACCGAGGGCGAGCGGGTGCCGCGCTGGGCCCGGCCGGCGCTGGTGGTGCGCGAGGGGCGCTCGCTGGCCTGGCGGCAGGCGGGCGGCCTGCGCAAGGGCGATTACGTCTATGTCTTCATCAACCCGCAGTACGTGCCACTGCTCGACCGCCTGTTCGCGCGGCCGGAGGGGCCGGACCTGTCGGATACCGCCTTCTTCGGCGACTTCCCGCTCAGCCCCGACACCACCCTCGACAGCGTCGCCGCCCTCTACGGCCTGCCGACGCCGCCCGGCCTCGACCCCACCCGCACCCTGATCGAGACCTTCCGCCACGTCTTCGACGGCCGCGCCGCCCCCGGCGATCGCATCGCCCTCGGCACCGCCGAGGTGATCGTGCGGGAACTGGACGAACACGGCGAGATCGCCTCGCTCGGCCTCGGCATCGCGCCGGCGCCGCAGGTGGCGGGCCGGCTGCCGCCGCGGCTGGCGCGGCTGGTGGCGCCGTTCAGCCGCCCGCGCACCGTGCCGCCGCCCGGCGGGCGCGCAGGCCGCGCTCGCCGGG
>NZ_BAAAEP010000029.1:0-62419 GCF_039523075.1 Caenispirillum bisanense | reverse complement strand
CTGCAGGGTCTGCGGCGGCTGCACCGCCGGCGCGGCCGGCACCGGGGCCGGAGCACTCGGCAGCGGCTGCGGCGTCGGCGCCACGGCCACTTCCTGCTCGGGCATCGGCTCGCCGGTCAGGGTCTCGCCGGGGTAGACGTCGCCGGGGGCGGCCGGCGGCGGCGGCGCGGCGGCGGCCGGCGGCTGGGCCAGCAGGTTCTCGACGCCGCCGCCCTGGGTGTTCTGCCCCAGGCGGTCGTAGACCATCTTGTCGGTATTGGGCACCTGCATGCCGCCGGGATCGGCCGGACGAACCTTGTAGGGCTCGCTGTCGGCGGCGATCACCGGCGCCTGGGCGCCCGCCACCTGCTGCGGCTCGTCGCCGCGCATGAACAGGTACCAGCCGGCGATGCGGGCGGCGATGGCGCCGGCCACCACGGCGATCATCACCCCGCGCGACCCGCCGGAGCGTCCTTCGGGCTCGTCGTCGTAATCGTCGTCGTCGTCATCGTCGTGCGCGCCGCGGTCGTCGTCGCGGTCGGCGGCGGCGGACAGGCGGGACCGGGTCGGCGCCGGTTCGTCGGCGTCGTCATCCAGCCGCAGGCGCGACGGCGCCGGGCCCATGGACGGCTCCACCGGCTCGCGGTCGTAGTCGTCGCCGTCGCGGTCGAACAGGTCGCCGTCGTCGGAGCGGCCGGCGCGGGGCGACAACCGTTCGGGGATCAGGTTCAGGAAGTCGTCGGCGTCGTCAGACCCCGATCCCGACTTCGGGGTGCCGAGACCGGGCTCCTTGCGTTCGCTGGGCGCCATCACCGCATCTCCTCGACAGGATCAACACCGAATACCGCGAGGCCAGACGCTATCACCGTCGCCACGCCCTGCACAAGCGCGAGTCGCGCCAGGCTCAGGTCACGATCCTCGGGCAGCAGGAAGCGCAGTTCGGTGTGATCCTTGCCCTTGTTCCACAAGCCATGGAAACCGGCCGCCACATCGCTCAGGTAGTACGCCACCCGATGCGGCTCGTGCGCTTCGGCGGCACTTTCCAGCAGACGCGGCCAGCTGGCGAGGGTGCGGATCAGGCTCATCTCCGCCTCGTCCACCAGCCGGTCGACCGGCGCCTGGGCCAGCGCCGCCGCCGTCACCGCCTCGTCGCCCAGCAGTTCGGCGCCGTGGCGCAGGACCGAGCGGGCGCGGGCATGGGCGTACTGGACGTAGAACACCGGGTTGTCCTTGGACTGCTCCAGGACCTTGGCGTAATCGAACTCCAGCGGCGCGTCGTTCTTGCGGGTGAGGATGATGAAGCGGACAAGATCCTTGCCTTTTCCGCCGCTTCGGTCGTTCAGCTCATCCACCACTTCACGCAGGGTGATGAAGGTGCCGGCGCGCTTGGACATCTTCACCGGCTCGCCGTTGTCCATCAGCTTGACCAGCTGGCAGAGCTTGACGTCGAGCGTCGCCTCGCCGCCGGAGACCGCCTTCACCGCCGCCGCCACCCGCTTGACGTAGCCGCCGTGGTCGGCGCCCCACACGTCGATCAGGGTGCGCGAGCCGCGCAGGTACTTGTCGCGGTGATAGGCGATGTCGGAGGCGAAGTAGGTGAAGCTGCCGTCGCTCTTCTTCAGGGCGCGGTCGACCTCGTCGCCGAACTCGGTGGCGCGGAACAGGGTCTGCGGGCGCGGTTCCCAGTCGTCGGGCAGCTTGCCCTTGGGGGGCTCCAGCACGCCTTCATAAACAAGGCCGCGCGCCTGCAAGTCGTCCAGCACCGCCTGCACGGTGCCGGCTTCCACCAGCCCGCGTTCCGAAGTGAAGACGTCGTGCTCGACCCCCAGCACCAGCAGGTCTTCCTTGATGAGCGCCATCATCTCGTCGATGGCGAAGGACCGCAGCGCCGGGCGCCACTCCTCCTCCGCCGCATCGATCCAGCGACGGCCGTCGCGGGCGGCCAGCTTCTCGGCCGGCGGCACCAGATAATCGCCGCCGTACTCGATCTCCTTCGCCGCCAGCATGGCGTCGAACTGGTCCTGGGTGATGGCACCGGCGGCCACCAGATAGCGGGCGCGCAGGGCGTCGGCCAGCTTGTCCACCTGGGCGCCGGCGTCGTTGATATAGTATTCCTTGCAGACGTCGTAGCCGGCCTTCTTCAGCAGCAGGGCGAGCGCATCGCCCACCACCGCGCCGCGGCCGTGGCCGACGTGCATGGGGCCGGTGGGGTTGGCCGAGACGTATTCCACGTTCACCTTGTGCCCGGCGCCCAGGGTGCTGTCGCCGAAGCGCACCCCCTGCGTCAGCGCCTCGCGCAGCACGCCGCGCCAGACGCCTTCGTCCAGGCGCAGGTTGATGAAGCCGGGCCCGGCGACCGACGCCTCCGTCACCCCCGGCACCGCCGTCAGCCTGGCCACCAGGGCCTCGGCCAGGTCGCGCGGCTTCAGGCCGGCGGGCTTGCTCAGCACCATGGCGGCGTTGGTGGCGATGTCGCCGTGGCTCGGGTCGCGCGGCGGCTCGGCGGTGACGCGGCCGAGGTCGAGCCCGGCCGGCAGGGTGCCCGCAGCCACCAGCGCTTCCAGCGCGGTGACGATGTGATCCTTGTAGACGTTGAAAAGGTTCATGGTTTTACCGAAGGGTCGAACAGTCTGGTGTGCTCGTCGAGGGCGAACCGATCGGTCATGCCGGCGATGTAGTCGGCAACCTGCCGCGCCGTCTTGCGGCCGCGGGGGCCGTCGCAGGGCTTCTGCCAGTCGTGCGGCAGCAAGTTCGGTTCGTTGACGAACAGGTGGAACAGGTCCTTTACCACCCGCTTGGCCTTGGAGGTCATGCGGTTGACGCGGTAATGGCGGTACATGTTGGGGAACAGGAAGGCCTTCAGCGCGCGGTCGTGCTCCACGATCTCGTCGGAGAAGGCGACCAGCGGCCGCCCCAGGTGCCGCACCTCCGCCGCCGACTGCGGCCGGTACTCGGCGATGCGGCGGCCGGTCTCGGCCACCAGATCGTCGACCATGGCAGTGATGATGCGGCGGAAGCTTTCATAGATCAGGCGGTGTTCGTCGATGTGCGGGTACTGCGCCATGACGCCCCGGAAGATCGGCCCGACCAGCGGCAGGTCGAGCAGGTCGGGAATGCCGAACAGGCCGGCGCGCAGGCCGTCCTCGATGTCGTGGGCGTTGTAGGCGATGTCGTCGGCCAGCGCCGCCACCTGCGCCTCGGCGGAGGCATAGGTGTGCAGTTCCAGATCCTGGCCTTCGGAGTACTCGACAATGGCCTTGGGCAGCGGCTTGCTGTCGGGGCGGCCGACCAGCGGGCCGTTGTGCTTCACCAGCCCTTCCAGCGTCTCCCACGTCAGGTTGAGGCCGTCGAACTCGGCATAGCGCCGTTCCAGCTTGGTGACGATGCGCAGCGACTGGGCATTGTGGTCGAAGCCGTCGTATTCCGCCAGGCAGTCCTGCAGCGCGAACTCGCCGGCATGGCCGAAAGGCGTGTGGCCGAGGTCGTGCGCCAGCGCCAGCGCCTCCGCCAGATCCTCGTTCAGCCCCAGCATGCGGCTGATGGCCCGCGCCACCTGGCTGACCTCCAGGCTGTGGGTCAGGCGGGTGCGGTAGTGCTCGCCCTCGTGATAGACGAACACCTGGGTCTTGTACTTCAACCGCCGGAAGGCGTTGCAGTGGATGATGCGGTCGCGGTCGCGCTGGAAATCCGAACGCGCGTTGGCCGGCGGCTCCGGATGAAGCCGCCCGCGCGACTGGGTCGGATCACAGGCGAAGGGCGCCAGGCTGGTTGTCATGGCGGCGACACTACAGGGGCGGCGCGACCGTGGCAACCACCGCCGTGCGGCACTGCGGCATCGCCAAGGCTGGAATGGTTCCACCTTGCGGCGATCCGGCGGCGGCCCTAGATTTCGTGTCGAAGACCGCGCCCTCCCCCGCGCTTCCCACGGTTCCAGAGGACCACAGACCGATGAGCGACACCGACACCCTGGCCCCGGCCACCGGCCTCGCCATGACCGAGTCCGCCGCCCGGCGGGTGCACACCCTGATCACCCAGGAGGGCAACCCGGACCTGATGCTGCGCCTGACCGTCTCAGGCGGCGGCTGTTCCGGCTTCCAGTACGGCTTCGACCTGGATGCCGCCGTCAACGACGACGACACCGTGCGCGAGTTCCACGGCGTCCGCCTGGTGGTGGACGAAGCCAGCCTCGACCTGCTGCAGGGGTCGGTGGTCGACTACGTCGAAGACCTGATGGGCGCCGCCTTCGTGGTGAAGAACCCCAACGCCACCTCCACCTGCGGCTGCGGCTCCTCCTTCGCCATCTGACGGCGCCGCGCCTTCCGAATGTCCGCCCAGCCTGCCCGGCCCTTACCAGGCCGGGCAGCGGCTTTGCAGGTCGTCATAGCTGTGGGCGGTGTCGATGGCGGCGTTGCGCAGGGTGTGTTCGCTGCGCAGCGCGTCCATGGGCGCCTTCAGGGCCGCCTGGATGCGGGCGGAGGCCTGCGCCTTCGCCTGTTCCAGCGTCGGCGCCCACATGGGGTTGAGCGCCGCCGCCGACCGCTCCACCGCCGCCTCCAGCCGTGGCGCGTGGGCCCGCAGCACCGCGCGGGTGATCTCCACATGCTCCAGTTCGTGGGCGTGCACCGTCTCGTAGGCGCAGCTGCCCGGGCGGTAATCCGCCGGGATGTAGACCCGCAGCTCGGGGTAGCCCACATCCACCCGCACCGCCTGCAGCTCGGCGCAATAGCCGCCGCCGGGCGCCGACCAGGTGGCGGTGCGCGTTGCCGTGCGCAGCTGCAGGCTGCTTTCCGTCAGCCCCACCGTCGTCCAGCCGCCGGTGGTCATGCGCGAGGCCTCGCCGCGGAACTTGGTGGTCAGCGCCACCTTGTCGCGGCTGCGGTCGAGCACCACCGCCCCCTCGTCGAAAATCATCTCCACGTCCACCGGCTGCCCCGATGCCCGGCAACCGGCCACACCCCCACTCCCGCCGGCGGCCTGCGCGGCCACGGCGGTTCCCGCCAGGATCAAGGCCGCCGCCAGACCGGCACGCGCACCCCGGCATCCTGCGGAGACGATCTCCGACAGCATGATGAAACCCTCGACTCTCTCTCAGTCTTTGCTTGCTGGCGCAGCTGGTGCGGACCCTGGCCATTCGGTCCGTCGCGGCGGTTCATTGGGCTTACCCGGTAGGCACCGTTCCGGGCTTTGTGCTACCACCGACGACACGCCATCCTGACACGCCGAACGGAACCCGTCCATGCTCAAAATCGCCGCCTGGAACGTCAACTCCATCAAGGCCCGCCTGCCGAACGTCATCGGCTGGCTCGACGAGGCCAAGCCCGACGTCGCCCTGCTGCAGGAGATCAAGACCATCGACGACGGCTTCCCGCTGATGGAGATCCAGGCCGCCGGCTACAAGCACTGCGCCATCTGCGGCCAGAAGACCTACAACGGCGTCGCCATCCTCTCCCGCCTGCCGCTGACCGAGGTTCGGCGCGGCCTGCCCGACGAGCCCGAAGACCAGCAGGCGCGCTATGTGGAGGCGGTGGTGGACGGCCGGGTGCGGGTGGCGTCGGTCTACGTCCCCAACGGCAATCCGGTGGAGACGGAGAAGTTCCCCTACAAGCTGCGGTGGATGGAGAACCTGCGCCGCCACGCCGCCCGCCTGCTGGTGGAAGGCGACCTGCCGCTGGTGATCGGCGGCGACTACAACGTCTGCCCCACCGACGACGACGTCTACGACCCCGAAGGCTGGGCCAACGATGCCCTCTGCCGCCCGGAAAGCCGCGCCGCCTACCGCGCCCTGCTGTGGCTCGGCCTCACCGACACCTTCCGCGCCCTGCACAAGGAACCGCACCGCTACTCGTTCTGGGACTACCAAGGGGGGGCGTGGCAGCGCGACCTCGGCCTGCGCATCGACCACCTGCTGCTGAGCGGCAGCGCCCTTGACCGCGTGCAGGCCTGCGACATCGACAAGCGCCCGCGCGGCAAGGAGAAGGCCTCCGACCACACCCCCGTCTGGTGCGAACTGGACCTCTGACCGCCTCTGACCTCTCCACCCGCTGCCCCGCCCCGTGCGGATGCAGGGTGCGGCGGTTGAACGGCCGGGCGCATCATCCGCCTTCCCGCGGCCCATGGCGGCGGGCTAAGCTGGGCCGCCCGCGGGGGAGCGGGCGCACGGGGGGACAGGCGCATCATGACGGTGGGAGGCATCGAGCTGGCGGTGCTCGGCGTGGCCGGGCTGCTCGGGCTCGTCATCCTGCTGGTGCCGGCGGCGGCGCGGCTGAACGTGCCGTTCTCGCTGGCCCTTGCCGGCTTCGGCATGACCCTCGGCGGGCTGGCGCCGCTGCTGCCGGGCGGCGCCGTGGCCGGCTGGCTGGACGCCTTTCACCTGTCGTCCGATGCCTTCATCCTGCTGTTCCTGCCGGTGCTGCTGTTCGAGACGGCGGTGGTGGTGGACGTGCGCCGGCTGATGGACGACATCGGCCCCATCCTGCTGCTGGCGGTGGTGGCGGTGCTGGCCTCCACCGCCGCCATCGGCCTGTCGCTGGCTGCCGTGTCGGACATGGGGCTGATCGCCTGCCTGCTGCTGGCGGCCATCGTCTCCACCACCGACCCGGTGGCGGTGGTGGCCATCTTCCGCGACCTCGGCGTGCCGCACCGCCTCAGCCTGCTGGTGGAAGGCGAGAGCCTGTTCAACGACGCCGCCGCCATCGTGCTGTTCAGCCTGTTCCTCGGCATGCTCACCGGCGAGCGCCAGCCCGACCCGCTGAACGCCGTCGGCGCCTTCGTGTGGGGGTTCGGCGGCGGGCTGGGGGTCGGCTGGCTGGCCGGACGGGGGCTGTTCCTGCTGCTCGGCACCCTGCGCGGCCATCGCTTCGCCGAGATCACCGCGACGGCCGCCGCCGCCTATCTGGTGTTCATCCTCGGCGAGCACCAGCTGCACGTTTCCGGCGTGGTGGCGGTGGTGACGCTGGCCCTGGTGCTCAGCTACGAGGGCCGCACCCGCCTCAGCGCCCAAAGCTGGACCAGCCTGGTGGACGTGTGGCAGCAGCTGGGCTTCTGGGCCAGTTCGCTGATCTTCGTGCTGGCGACCATGCGGGTGCCGGAGATGCTGGCGGCCATGACCGTCACCGACCTGCTGCTGCTGGCGGTGCTGGTGGTGGCGGCGCTGGCGTCGCGGGCCGCCGTGCTGTTCGGCCTGCTGCCGGTGATGACGCGGGCCGGCCTCGCCCAATACGTCAGCCGGCCGCTGCGGGTGGTGGTGCTGTGGGGCGGGCTGCGCGGCGCCGTTTCGCTGGCGCTGGCCCTGGCGGTGCTGGAGGCGCCGGGGGTGCCGCCGGAGGTGCGCACCTTCGTCGCCGTGCTGACCACCGCCTATGTGCTGTTCACCCTGTTCGTCAACGCCCCGCTGCTCGGCCCGCTGATCCGCTGGCTGGGGCTTGATCGCCTGTCGCCGGCCGATGCCGCCGTGCGCGGACGGGCCATCGCGGCGGCGCTGGCAACCGTGCGCGGCCGCATCGACGAGGCCGCCGCCGACTACGGCATCGACGCCGGCCGCGCCGCCGCCGTCGCCGACCGCTACACCGAACGCCTCGCCGCCGCCGAGGCGACGGTAGTGCTGGATACCGCCGCCGATGGCGAGGAACGGCTGCGGGCGGCACTGCTGATCGTCACCGGGCACGAGAACGCCCTCTACCTCGCCCAGTTCCGCGACGGCATCGTCTCCGGCCGCATGGCGCGGCGCCTGATGGCGGAAACGGCGCTGCTGGAGGACGGGCTGAAGACCACCGGCGTCGCCGGCTACCGCGCCGCCTGCGACGACCTGCTGGCGGTGTCGCGCGGCCTGCGCCTTGCCCTCGTCCTGCACCGCCGGCTCGGCTGGGACCGGCCGCTGGCCGCCGCCCTCGCCAGCCGGGCGGAAGCCCTGCTGCTCGGCCAGACGGTGCTGCGGCAGCTGCGGCCCTTCGTCGGCGACCGGGTGGCGGCGGTGCTCGGGGCCGATGCGGCGGCGGCCTGCACCGCCGCCCTGGCGGAGCGGGCCGGGGCGGTGGACAAGGCGCTGGACGCCCTGCGGCTGCAGTACGGCGGCTTCTTCCAGGCCCTGCAGCAGCAGTACCTGGAACGTGCCGCCCGCCGCATCGAGGACAGCGAATACCGCCGCCTGCGCGCCGACAGCGTCATCAGCCACGAGGTCTTCCAGGCCCTGCAGGACGACCTGCGCGACCGCAGCGCCCCCCTCGCCCGCCGCCCGCCGCTCGACCTGGATCTGGAGCCGGTGGCGCTGCTGCGCCGCATGCCGCTGTTCGCCGCCTTGGCGCCGGCCGACCTGCAGGCCGTCGCCCGCCGCCTGCGGCCGCAACTGGCGGTGCCGGGGGAAATGCTGGTGCGGCGCGGGGAGCGCGGCGAGGCGATGTACTTCATCGCCTCCGGCGCCGTCGAGGTGAAGCTGACGCCGGCCCCGGTACGCCTGGGCACCGGCGACTTCTTCGGCGAACTGGCGCTGCTGACCGGCGCCCCGCGCCGCGCCGACATCGAGGCGCTGGGCTTCTGCCGCCTGCTCGCCCTGCACGCCCGCGACCTGGACACCCTGACCCGCACCTGCCCGAGCCTGAAGGACGCCATCCACACCACCGCCCGCCGGCGCCTCGGCAAGGAAAAGACCGCGGCCGACGAGGCAGCCGCGGTCTGAGAGGGGCAGGCGCGGCCCCGGAATGCCGGAGCCGCCGCCGCCGTCGTCGTTGTCGCCGATCCTACTTGCGCGTCAGGGCGCTGGTGGCGGCTTCCAGGAAGCCGCGGGCGGTGATGGGCTTTTCCAGGAAGTCGTCCACCCCGGCCGCCACGGCGCGGTCGCGGACGCCATCGTCGGAGTAGCCGGACATCATGATGATGCGGGCGGTGGAGCCGCCGGCGCGGGCCTGGGTGACGAACTCCAGCCCGTCCATGGTCTCCATCCGCCAGTCGCACAGCACCAGGTCGGGGGCCTTCTCCGCCAGGGCGGCTAGACCCTCGCGCCCGTTGCCGGCGATGGTGATGTCGCGCACGCCCAGGGATTTGAGGATGGTCTGGATGATGATCTGGAAGTTGCGGTTGTCTTCGACCACCAGCACCTTCACCCGCGCCCAGTCGACGTGGGGGATGCCCTCGGCTTCCGGCTCCTCTTCGATGAAGTCGAAGGTGACGCCGGCCGCCGCCTTGATCGCCGCCTCGTTGCCGATGCAGTCGTCGCGGTAGGCCATGTCGTGACCCTTGATGTGGTCCACCAGCCACGACCGCAGGAAATCCAGCACCTCCGCCCCGTGGACGCTTTCCGGGTCCTGCTCGAAGCGGGTGCGGATGGTCTGCACCTGCTGCGTCAGCGCCGCGTGGCGCGCCTTGTGGGCCTCAAGGCCGGGGTAGCCGGCCACCGCCTGCAGGCGCTCCTCGCGGGCGAAGTGGTACTCGGTGTACTCGATCAGGGAATTGAGCACGCTGCCGAGCGTCGCCTTCTCCTCCCGGTCGCCCACCGTCTCGAACACCTGGTTGAGCAGAGAGACCAGCACCTTGTGGTCGGCGTCGATGATGCCGATGCCGGTTTCAAGGTCGCTGGTCCACTCGATCGTGCGCTCCCCGTGCATGAACTCATCCCCCTCCGGTTTTCTTGTGTCGCTCTACCGCTTCTCGACCTGGCTGACGTCGCGCACGGCGCCGCGGGCGGCGCTGGTGGTCATGGCGGCATAGGCGCGCAGGGCCTGGCTGACGTGACGCTCGCGCTTCACCGGCGTCCAGGCGTCGGCACCGCGGGCCTCCTGGGCGGCGCGGCGGCGGGCCAGTTCGTCATCGGACAGCCGCACCGCGATGGTGCGGTTCGGAATGTCGATGTCGATCATGTCGCCGTCCTCCACCAGACCGATGGCGCCGCCTTCCGCCGCTTCCGGCGAGGCATGGCCGATGGACAGGCCGGAGGTGCCGCCGGAGAAGCGGCCGTCGGTCACCAGGGCGCAGTCCTTGCCGAGGCCCATGGACTTGATGTAGCTGGTCGGATAGAGCATTTCCTGCATGCCGGGGCCGCCCTTCGGGCCCTCGTAGCGCACCACCACCACATCGCCCGCCTTGACGACGCCGCCCAGGATCTTGGCGACCGCCTCGTCCTGGCTCTCGCACACCACGGCGGGGCCGGAGAACTTGAGGATGCTGTCGTCGACGCCGGCGGTCTTCACGATGCAGCCTTCCAGCGCGATGTTGCCGTAGAGCACGGCCAGACCGCCGTCCTTGCTGTAGGCATTGTCGGCCGAACGGATGACGCCCTTGGCGCGGTCGCGGTCGACCTCGGTGTAGCGGCGGCTCTGGCTGAAGGCTTCGGTGGTGCGGACGCCGCCGGGGGCGGCGCGGAACAGGGTGTCGACCTCCGGCGCGGCGGTGCGCATGACGTCCCACTTGTCGATGGCGTCGGCCAGGGTTTCGGAATGCACGGTCGACACGTCGGTCGCCAGCAGGCCGGCCCGGTCCAGCTCGCCCAGGATGCCGAAGACGCCGCCGGCGCGGTGGACGTCTTCCATGTGGATGTTCTGCACCGCCGGCGCCACCTTGCACAGCACCGGCACCTTGCGCGACATGCGGTCGATGTCGGCCATGGTGAAGGGCACTTCGCCTTCCTGCGCCGCCGCCAGCAGGTGCAGCACGGTGTTGGTGGAGCCGCCCATGGCGATGTCGAGCGCGATGGCGTTCTCGAACGCCTTCACGGTGGCGACGCCGCGCGGCAGCACCCGGGCATCGCCCTGTTCGTAATAGCGGCGGGTGATGCGCACCGCCGTGCGGCCGGCTTCCAGGAACAGTTCCCGCCGGTCGGCGTGGGTCGCCAGGATGCTGCCGTTGCCGGGCAGCGACAGGCCGAGCGCCTCGGTCAGGCAGTTCATGGAGTTGGCGGTGAACATACCTGAGCACGAGCCGCAGGTCGGGCAGGCGGAGCGCTCGTAGGCCGCCACGTCGGCATCGGAGACCTTCTGGTCGGCCGCCACGATCATGGCGTCGATGAGGTCGATGGCGTGTTCCTTGCCCTCCAGGATCACCTTGCCGGCTTCCATGGGGCCGCCGGAGACGAAGACGGTCGGGATGTTCAGGCGCATGGCGGCCATGAGCATGCCCGGCGTGATCTTGTCGCAGTTGGAGATGCACACCAGCGCATCGGCGCAGTGGGCATTGACCATGTATTCCACCGCATCGGCGATCAGCTCACGCGAGGGCAGGCTGTAGAGCATGCCGGCGTGGCCCATGGCGATGCCGTCGTCGACAGCGATGGTGTTGAATTCCTTGGCGATGGCGCCCTGTGCCTCGATCTCCCGCGCCACCATCTGGCCGAGATCCTTCAGGTGCACGTGGCCCGGCACGAACTGGGTGAAGGAATTGGCGATGGCGATGATCGGCTTGCCGAAATCCTCGTCCTTCACGCCGGTGGCGCGCCACAGGCCGCGGGCGCCGGCCATGTTGCGGCCGTGGGTGGAGGTGCGGGAACGGTACTCGGGCATGGTCGATCTCCAGGAAGCCGCAGAGATAATGCGGGTTTCGGCTTTCGTCACAAGACTTTTATACGCTTAGTCGCTGCCCCGGTCATAATCAACCCTTCAGCGGCGAGGGTTGGGACGGAAAATTATCCGTCACGGCGCTTCCGCGACATAATCTGGCAGAAGTCCGGCTTCGGCACAGCGGGCGAGGCTGTCCTGCCCCTGCAGGAAGCCATACTCCACCAGCAGCACCTTCATGCCGGCCCCGCGGGCGCCGAGCACGTCCGTATGGGGGCTGTCGCCCACCATGAGCATGCGGTCGCGCGGCACGTCCGGGAAGCGCTGCGCCACCAGATCGTACACCGCCCGGAACGGCTTGCCGAGGAAGGTGACCTCGGTCAGCCCGCGGGCCGCCATCACGTGGGCAGGATAGCCCGGCTCCAGCGAGATGAACCCCTTATATGGGCAGGCGACATCGGGATTGCACACGATCATCGGCCGCGGCCGGGCGGCGAGCGCCGTTTCCAGCAGCACCGGATGGGCGTCGGTCCAGAAGTTGTTGTCGACGAACAGGAAGCCGTCGACGCCGCCATACTCCGCCGCCGTCGCCTCCTGCCCCAGCGGCCGGCAGTCGCGGAAGCGGGCGGCGATGTCGTCGGCGTGGGTGGCGATGACGCCCCAGGCGCCGGGCGGCCGCGCATCCATGATGGCCGGCAGCAGCGAGCGGCCGGAGATCACTTCCTCCGGCGTCAGGTCGTAGCCGCGGGCATTGAGCCCCTGGCAGACGCCGTCGGGGCCACGGGTGACGTCGTTGGTGACGATGCACAGGCGCTTGCCCATCTGCCGCAGCGCCCGGAACGCCGCCAGCCCCTGCGGCAGGGCATCGCCGCCCACATGCAGCACGCCGTAAGCATCGAACACCACCAGGTCGAAGTCCGCCACCACCTCCAGCAGGCCGGAGACGCGGCGCGGCGTCACCGGCGGCGGAAAGGCAGGCAGGCGCGGGCGGGCGTCGAGGTAGACGCGCCAGGCATCATCAAAGGAAACGGACAGCATGGGCGGTCTCAGGGCTCCAGATCGTCGGCGTCGAGGTCTTTCTGCAGTTTCTTGGCCCGCGCCTTAAGGTCGTTTTCCAGGCGGCGCACCTGTCGGTGCAGGTCGCCCACCCGTCGCATGGCCCCCTGCCGCTGCTCCGCCCGGAACCGCCCGAAGGGGGAACGGATGAACAGCGCCCCCATGATCCACAGCAGCACGAACCCCGCCGCCATGATGGCGACCGCCGCCCACACCCGGTCGGGCGCCTGCCCGATGGCGAGCGCCGTGCCCCACACGCCGATGGTCGACAGCGCCGCCCCGCCCAGCAGCACGAGGCGGTCCAGCGCCCGGCTGTCGCGGCGCTGTTCCTGCTCCACCGCCCGCACGGCGTCGGTGATTTCCTGCCGCGCCATGGCCTGCCACGACTTGAACGACACCCCGGCCGACGGCGACCGCTTTTCGCGGATGAACCGCTCCAGCTTGGTCACCACCACCTCGGCGCGCTCCTCCGGCGTCGGGGCGCCGGGCGGGCGCGGGGCCATGCCGGACCCGCCGCCCCTGCCCTTGCCGCCCCGCCCCCCGGCCGCCATGACCGCCGCTTACAGCGCGGCGAGACGGTCGAGCGCCTCGGCCAGCTTGGCCTTGGCGGCTTCGGACTCGGCCAGGCGCTCGCGCTGTTCCTCGACCACTTCCGGCGGCGCCTTGGCGATGAAGCCCTCGTTGCCGAGCTTCTTCGCCAGCTTGTCGATCTCACCGGAGACCTTGGCCAGTTCCTTGGTCAGGCGGGCCTTTTCCTGGTCGACGTCGATGACGCCGGCCAGCGGCAGCAGGGCCGTCGCCTCGCCGATCACCACCTGCGCCGCGCCCTTGGCCGGGGCATCGTCCACCGCCGCCACGCTGTCCAGGCGGGCCAGGGTCTGGATGAGGGCGACGTGGCGCTGCAGCCGTTCCTGCGTGGTCGCGTTGGCGTCCTTCAGCAGCAGCGGCAGGCGGGCGCCCGGCGGCACGTTCATTTCCGAGCGGACGGAGCGAATGGCGGTGATCATCTCCACCACCCAGTCCATTTCGGCCACCGCTTCCGGCGCCTCCAGGCCGCTGTAGTCGCCCCAGGCTTCCGAAATCAGCATGCCGGCGCGCTGGCCGGAGCCGATGGTGCCCCACAGCTCTTCGGTGATGAAGGGCATGAAGGGGTGCAGCATGACCAGGATGCGGTCCAGCACCCAGGCGGCCGTCGCCCGCGTCTCGGCCTTCACGGCCTCGTCGGTGCCGTTGAAGACCGGCTTGGCGAATTCCAGGTACCAGTCGCAGAAGGTGCCCCACACGAAGGCATAGGCGCCCTGGGCGGCATCGTTGAACTTGTACTCGTCGACGCCGACGGCGACCGCGTTGGCCGCCTCCGCCGTCTTGGCGACGATCCAGCGGTTCAGGGTCGAGGTCACGCCCTTGGGGTCGAAGCCGGCCTGCGGACGGCACTCGTTCATCTCGCAGAAGCGGGCGGCGTTCCACAGCTTGGTCGCGAAGTTGCGATAGCCGGCGACGCGCTGCTCGCTCATCTTGATGTCACGCCCTTGCGCGGCCATGGCGGCGAGCGTAAAGCGCAGGGCATCGGTGCCGTACTGGTCGATGATGACCAGCGGGTCGATGACGTTGCCCTTGGACTTGGACATCTTCTGGCCCTTCTCGTCGCGGACCAGGGCGTGGATGTAGACGTCCTTGAACGGCACGTCCTTCATGCCGTAGTGGCCGAACATCATCATGCGGGCGACCCAGAAGAAGATGATGTCGAAGCCGGTGACCAGTACGTCGGTCGGGTAGTAGCGCGCCAGTTCCGGCGTCTGCTCCGGCCAGCCGAGGGTGGAGAACGGCCACAGCGCCGAACTGAACCAGGTGTCGAGCACGTCGGGGTCGCGGGTCAGCTCAACGCCGGCCTTGCCGTAGTGCCTTTCGGCGGCGGCGCGGGCCTCGTCCTCGGTTTCCTCGACGAAGATCTCGCCGTCGGGGCCGAACCACGCCGGCACCTGATGGCCCCACCAGATCTGACGGCTGATGCACCACGGCTGGATGTTGCGCATCCACTCGAAGAAGGTGTTTTCCCAGTGCTTGGGCACGAAGCGGGTGCGGCCCTCTTCCACCGCCTTGATGGGTTCCTGCGCCAGGGTCTTGGCGTCGACGAACCACTGGTCGGTCAGCCACGGCTCGATGACCACGCCGGAACGGTCGCCGTAGGGCACGGTCATGGGGTTCTCCTCGATCTTTTCGAGCAGACCCAGGCGTTCCATTTCGGCCACCACCTTCTCGCGCGCCTCGAAACGGTCGAGGCCCTCCCAGCCGGCGGGGGCGTTCTCGTTCAGGCGGGCGTCGCGGTCGAACAGGTTGATCATCGGCAGGTCGTGCCGGCGGCCGACCTCGAAATCGTTGAAGTCGTGCGCCGGGGTGATCTTCACGGCGCCGGAGCCCTTCTCCGGGTCGGCATAGTCGTCGCCGACGATGGGGATCAGGCGGCCGACGATGGGCAGCACCACGTTGCGGCCGATGAGGGCGGTGTAGCGCTCATCCTCCGGGTGGACGGCAACGCCGGTGTCGCCCAGCATGGTCTCCGGGCGGGTGGTGCCGACGGTGACGAACACGCCCTCCTGGCCTTCCACCGGGTAGCGGAAGTACCACATCTTGCCCACCGTCTCGCGCTGTTCCACTTCCAGGTCGGAAATGGCGGTGTGCAGCTTGGGATCCCAGTTGACCAGCCGCTTGTCGCGGTAGATCAGGCCCTTCTTGTGCAGGTCGACGAAGATCTTGCGCACGGCGGCCGACAGGCCGTCGTCCATGGTGAAGCGTTCGCGCGCCCAGTCCGGCGAGGCGCCCAGGCGGCGCAGCTGGCGGGTGATGGTGCCGCCGCTTTCCGCCTTCCATTCCCACACCTTGTCGATGAAGGGGCCGCGGCCGAGGTCGTGGCGGGTGATGCCGTCCTTCTCCAGCCGGCGCTCCACCACCATCTGCGTCGCGATGCCGGCGTGGTCGGTGCCAGGCTGCCACAGGGCGTCGCGGCCCTTCATGCGGTGATAGCGGATCAGCACGTCCTGCAGGGTGAAGGTCAGCGCATGGCCCATGTGCAGGCTGCCGGTGACGTTCGGCGGCGGCATCATGATGGTGTAGGGCTTGCCACCGGAAGAGGGATTACAGGCGAATACACCGGACTCTTCCCACCGAGCGTAAAGCTTTTCCTCCACTTCGGCGGCGTTATAGGTCTTGTCCAGCATCGCGTTTGTTTCCCGTTTCTGGCTGCGACGTGCGTGTGGTGCGGATGGGCTGCCGGCGCCGACTGGCGCCAACGAAAACGCCGGGCCCACGGGGACCCGGCGCTGAAGAGGGTATTGGGACCCGGAGCGGTTCTAGAACTTTTGCGACCGCGATACCAGTCTCTCGATTTCGCGCTGGACCAGCCGTTCGACGATGTCCGGCAGGTTGGCGTCGATCCACTCCCGCAGCAACGGGCGCAGGGCATCGCGAACCAGTTCCTCCAGGGTGATGGCGCCATGGCCGACCGCCAGCTGACGGTCGCCGGCCATGGAGCGCGCCAGCTGCGACAGTGCGGCGGCGGACGCGGCTTCGGTGGCGCGGCTCATCAGCCCGTCGTCGTCGTCCATCACCGGCGGCGGGGCCGGGCGCGGCGGCGGCGGAGGGGGCGGCGGCGGCGGGGGCTCGGGTTCCGGCTCCCACATGGGTTCCGGCTCAGGCTCGGGCTCCGGCTCGTCCCAGGCAATGGGCTCCGGTTCCGGCTCGGGCTCCGGCTCGTAGGCAGGCTCCGGATCCTCCACCGGCAGCATCATGCTGTCGGTGAGTTCCAGGATGTCCTCCTCCGGCTCCGGTTCCGGCTCGGGCTCCGGTTCCCACACGGGTTCCGGTTCCGGCTCGGGCTCCGGTTCGGGGGGCGGCGGCGGAGGCGGCGGCGCAGCCTTCTTGGGCGCCGGTTTCGGTTCCTCTTCCTCGTCCTCCGACAGGATCTTGCGAATGGAGGCGAGGATGTCCTCCATTGATGGTTCCTGCTGGCCCTTGTCGTCCATCATCCCTGACCGTCACCTTACCAAGTCCCGCGTGAAGAGTAGCGGATAACACCGCACCGCACCACGGGAAAAACCCCCTCGCCCGGCGCCGCCGGATGTCACTGGCCGGACTTGGCCTCCACCAGCCCGCCGGCGGAGCGGGCGTAGGCCGCATCTTCCTCGGCCGCATCGCTGGAGCCGATCCACTGGTTGCGGACGTCGTTGTAGTGGATGGTCGGGTCGTAGATCTGCACCGGCAGGCCCAGCGACTGCGCCGTCATGCGGCCCACCGCCGCCAGCAGCTGGTAGCCGGCGACGGAGCTGTTGCGCTCCGCCCGCACCAGCGACACGCGGGCGTTCAGCAGTTCCTGTTCCTGGTCGAGCACGTCGAGCACGGTGCGGGCGCCGACCTGGGCCTCGCGCTGCACGCCTTCCAGAGCGATTTCCGCCGCCTGCACCTGGGCGCTCAGCGACTCGATGGAGGCGCGGGCCGCCTGCAGGTTTTCCCACGCCTGCACCGCCGATTCGCGGGCCTGGTAGCGGGTTTCGTCCACCTGGATGCGGCTCTGGCCGGCGCGGTGCTTCTGCTCGCGCAGGCGGGAATAGGTGGAACCGGCCTGGTAGAGCGGCACGGTCGCCTGCACCACCACGCTGGCGGTTTCGGTGGACACGTCTTCCTGGCTGCGGTCCCAGGCCTCGCCATAGGACGCCTGCAGGTTCACGGTCGGCAGCAGCTCGCCGCGCACCTCGCGGATGCCGGCCACCTGGGCCTCGGCGGTGTGCTGGCGGGCGATGACCGCCGGCGCCGAGGTGATGGCCAGCTGCACCGCTTCATCCAGGCTGCCCGGCAGGGTGTCGAGCGCCTGCGGGCGGTTGACCTGGGTCGGCGCGGCGCCGACGACACGCTCGTAGGTGGCGCGGTTGGCCTGCAGCTCGCCTTCGGCGGCAATGCGGTCAGCCACGGCACCGGCGACGCGGGCCTCGGCCTGGGCGACGTCGGTGCGGGTCACCTCGCCGACGCGGAAGCGGTCGCGGGTGGCCTGCAGCTGACGCTCCAGCACCTGCACGTTGTTGGTGGTCAGCTCCACCACCGCCTGCGCCTCGATCACGTCCATATAGGCGGTGGCGGCGGCCAGCAGCACGTTCTGCTCGGTGGCGACCAGCGCCGCCTGGGCGGCCTTCACCGAGCTTTCGGCGCGGTCGGTGGCGGCAAGGGTGCGAAAGCCGCGGAACAGCGGCTGCGTCACGGTCAGATCGTAGGAGCGCGGGCGCAGGTTCTGGTCGGCGCTGCCGCCGGGGGCGCGGGTCTCGCTCTGGGCCAGGCCGGCGGAGCCGGACAGGCTGACCACCGGACGCCAGCCGGACAGCGCCTGCGGCACCGACTCGTCGGCGGCGCGCACGGCGGCGCGCTCGGCCCGCAGGGTCGGGTTGTTGAGGTAGGCGGCGGCCAGCGCCTCCTCCAGCGTTTCCGCCTGGGCCGGCAGGGCGGCGCCGAACAGCACGGCGGCCACGGCAAGGGAAATCGGCTTTTTCATAACAATCACCTTAATCAAGGAGAGTGCGCGCCCCGCGCGCATCCGCATGCCCCGGAGGATAACCGACCGTATCCGCGAATCAAATCACGTTGCAAAGCGGCACCGCTCGGGAAGCGGCAAAAAGGACCACCGCAAAGCGAGACGGGGTTGCGTCGCCACAACCCCGTCGCCGTTTCAGAAGGTGAAGGTCACCTCCGGCTCGAAGCCGGGCAGCAGCGGGATGTTGGTGTCGAACACGTCGCGGCGGCCGACGATGCCGTCCTTGCGGGTGACCAGGGTGGCGCGGCCCATCTGCACGCGATCGGGCTGCACCACCGCCACCAGGCGGCCGCCTTCGGCCAGCTGGGTGCAGATGGCGGCCGGAATGTCCGCCACGGCGCCGTCGAAGAAGATCACGTCGTAGGGGGCCTGCTGCGGATAGCCCTGGTCGAGCGGGCCGGCGACCACCGCCACGTTGTCGATTCCCAGGTCGGCCATGCGGCGGCTGGCGCCGTTGGCGAGGTCAGGGTCGCTTTCCAGCGCCACCACGGCCGAGGCCATGTGCGCCAGCGCCGCGGCGGCATAGCCGGTGCCGGCGCCGATCACCAGCACGGCATCGGTGTTCTGCACCGCCGCTTCCTGCAGCAGGCGGGCAAGCGCCAGCGGCTCCATCACGGCGCGGCCGTTGCCGAGGGCGATTTCCTCGTCCATGTAGCAGATGCTCTGCATGGCCTTGGGCACGAACAGTTCGCGCGGCAGCGTGTTGAGCGCGGCGAGAACCAGCGGATCGGTCACGCGGTTGGTGCGGATCTGGCCCTCGACCATGTTGCGGCGAGCGATGCTAAAGTCCATGGAAAGACCCCTCTGCGGTGCCGGAGGCCGGCGGCCATGGGCCCGGCGGTCCGTCGTCACGATGATCCCGTCACCCTGCCCCTTCGTGCAGGTTTCCGGCGGACTTATAGCCCCCGCGGGCGCGAAAGACAACGCCCCGCGACCACCCGCCGCACCGGCGCCCGACCCGACCCGGAGAAAGGGTGTTGACCGGCCATTCGAAGGCCCCTATAAAACGCCCCTCCCCCACGGGGGAGACAGACGATCCGCCGCCCGCCCGATGCGGGCCGGATCGAGGGCCCGGTGGCAGAGTGGTCATGCAGGGGACTGCAAATCCCCGTACATCGGTTCGATTCCGGTCCGGGCCTCCATATATCGAGTTGGCATTGTTCCGGCGTAGCTCAACGGTAGAGCATGCGACTGTTAATCGCAGGGTTGTAGGTTCGAATCCTACCGCCGGAGCCATCTTGAAACGCCAGCCTCGATAGGGAAGGGAGCGCCAGCGTTGACCACGCAAGCCCAGCCGCGGCGAGCCCGGTTTTCCATCGGCCAGACCGTCCGGCACAAATCCTACCGTTACCGCGGCGTCGTGGTGGACGTGGATGCGTCGTGCCGCATGGACGACACCTGGTACGACACCCAGACCGAACGCCGCCCGCCGAAGGACAGCCCCTGGTACCACGTGCTGGTCGACCAGTCGGAAATGTCGACCTACGTGCCGGAGCGCAACCTCCAGGCCGACGACAGCGACGACCCCATCGACAACCCCGACATCGAGGAGTGGCTGGGCGAGACCGACGACGGCCTCTACCTACCCCTGACCCGGCCCAACTGAGGCCGCCTCACCCTCCCCGTACCTGCCCGCCCCGCCCGCCGAGCCCGCTGCTCGGCGGGCGTTGTCGTGCGTGGGGGTGGTGAAGCGAGGATGTTCCCGCCAGGTTACCATTAGCCATATTGACTATAGAGACCTATTGGCGCATGACTCTCGGCGAGAGGTGCAGCCGGAGAGGAGAGTCATAGGCTGCAGCCAATGGCCCTGCCCCTCACCGGCAAGGGTTCGCCTGCAACATCCGCTCTCCTGGAAGAGGGATATCTCACCATGGTCACCATCGTCCCCGCCAACGGCCTCACCATAGCTGCCGTGAAGCAGTTGTTCGGCGGCGTCCAGCGGAAGCCGGACCTCGTCGGCACCGCCAAGGTGCCCGGCCTCGACCCCATGGACGCAACCGCCAAACAGGCCAAGGCGATGCCCCTCCAGCCGGCACCGCACACCACGGCGGCGCGCGTGAGGGACGACGGATCGGCTTCGGCTACGGACCACGCCGTAAGGACCGGCGAGACGTTGGGACTTATGACCCACCTGGTTGAAAGCGCAATGAAAACGCTTGATATCATGGCTGCGAATGAGGATCTCGCCCCAACGGCCGGTAACAGTCCTGAGTTCACGTCTGACGCTTCAGTGAAAGCGAAGCAAGATGAAAGAAAGATGGCAGAAGAATTTGCTAGAATCATTCTAGACACTGCCCTCGGCCACCTGGAGGGAATGCTCGGCAAGCCCGCCCAAATCGAAACAAGCGCCGAGGGTTACCGCCGTATCGCCGCCTTCGAGGTGACGCGGGAGTTCAAGGACGGTCCCGCCAGAAACGACGGCGTGTCCATGACCTTCACCGGCGGCGGCGGGCGCGAGTCCCGCTACAGCATCACAGACAACCGCAGCGGATCGACCTGGACCTACCGCTACGAACCCCGCTTCGACGAAAGCCAGCAACCCCGCGGCGTCCTCATCAATGCGTCCGCCTGAGGCGGATGGCAGGGTTCCCCATTGACGTCCGTCAATTACATTACCTCCAGGCCGACGACAGCGACGACCCCATCGACAACCCCGACATCGAGGAGTGGCTGGGCGAGACCGACGACGGCGTCTACCCGCCTGCCCCGCCCGCCGAGCCAGCTGCCCGGCGGGCGTTGTCGTGCGTGGGGGTGGTTAAGAGAGGATGCCCCGCCAGGTTACCATTAGCCATATTGACCATAGAGACCTATTGGCGCATAACTCTCGGCGAGAGATGCAGCCGGAGAGGAGAGTCATAGGCTGCAGCCAATGGCCTACCCCTCACCGGCAAGGTTTCGCCTGCAACATCCGCTCTCCTGGAAGAGGGATATCTCACCATGGTCACCATCGTCCCCGCCAACGGCCTCACCATAGCTGCCGTGAAGCAGTTGTTCGGCGGCGTCCAGCGGAAGCCGGACCTCGTCGGCGCCGCCAAGGTGCCCGGCCTCGACCACCTGGACGCAACCGCCAAACAGGCCAAGGCGATGCCCCTCCAGCCGGCACCGCACACCACGGCGGCGCGCGTGACGGACGACGGATCGGCATCGGCTACGGACCACGCCGTAAGGACGGGCGAAATTCTTGGTTTAATGACGAGCTTGGCCAACGGCGCCCTGGAAATCCTCGACGGCAGGCCCGGCATACAGACATCGGCGCCTGCGCAGGAGAGCGATGCGGAAAGCGCGGCGCGGAGGCGGAACATTGAGGATTTCGCGAGAGCGCTGTTGTCGACTGCCCTCGGCCACATTGAAACCACCGCCGGAAAGCCCGCCCAAATCGAAACAAGCGCCGAGGGTTACCGCCGTGTCGCCGCCTTCGAGGTGACGCGGGAGTTCAAGGACGGTTCCGCCAGAAACGACGGCGTGTCCATGACCTTCACCGGCGGCGGCGGGCGCGAGTCCCGCTACAGCATCACCGACAACCGCAGCGGATCGACCTGGACCTACCGCTACGAGCCCCGCTTCGACGAAAGCCAGCAACCCCGCGGCGTCCTCATCAATGCGTCCGCCTGAGGCGGATGGCAGGGTTCCCCATTGACGTCCGTCAATTACATTAGTTACCACTTATGTAATTGTCGACGGCGGACCGTTTCCGCCGTCCCACGTCCATGGAGCCCCTCGTCATGTCGCCCACCCCGGCGCCGCAGACCCCACCGCATCCCCCCGCCGCCCCTGCCGATACCGCCTCCGGAGCGGCTCCGGCAGGGGCCATTCCCGCCGCCACCTCGGCCGCCGGGCCGTGGCTGATGCATGTGCCGGTGCCGCTGTTCGCCGTGGTGATGGGCGTCACCGGCCTCGGCATCGCGTGGCGCAAGGCGGCCCATGTGCTGCATGTGCCCGCCGCCATCGGCGAAGGCATCCTGGCGTTGGCCGGCCTGCTGTTCGTCGCCATCGCCTGCCTGTACGGCGCCAAAGCGCTGCGCTTTCCCAAGGCCGTGGCGCACGAGTTCGGGCATCCGGTGCGGGCCAATTTCTTCCCCGCCATCTCCATCGGCATGCTGCTGCTGTCCATTGCCGCCCTGCCCCACGCGCACGCCGTGGCAGTGGCGCTGTGGAGTGTTGGCGCGGCGGTTCACCTCACCCTCACCGTCACCCTGCTGAAGCGCTGGATCCTGCGCGAGGTGGAGCTGGTGCATTCCAACCCGGCGTGGTTCATCCCCATCGTCGGCAACGTCATCGCTCCGCTCACCGGCATGCAGATCGGGCAGGTGGAACTGTCGTGGTTCTTCTTCTCCGTCGGCATGGTGTTCTGGGTGGTGCTGCTGACGGTGATGATCTACCGCATCATCTTCCACGCCCCGCTGCCGGTGAAGCTGCTGCCCACCCTGTTCATCCTGCTGGCGCCGCCCTCGGTCGGGTACCTGTCCCATATGGCGCTGATGGGCGGCGAGGCGGCGGCGCTGGACGGGCTGGCGCGGGTGCTGGTCCACATCGCCCTGTTCAAGGCGCTGCTGCTGCTGGCCATGGCGCCGACCTTCCTGAAGGTGCCGTTCGCGGTGTCGTGGTGGGCCTTCACCTTCCCGTCGGCGGCGCTGGCGGCGGCGACCCTCGACTATGCCGCCCGCACCGGCTCGACCGGGCTGACCATGGTGGCCTGGGCGCTGCTGGCGGCGGCGACGGTGATCATCGTCACCGTGTTCCTGCGCACCCTGCGGGCGCTGGTTGGCGGCCACCTCTTCGTGCCGGAATAGGCCGCCTTCGCCAATCGCCGCATGATCCCCCGCCGAAGGTCGAGGCTGGCCCGTTTCCTGTTGCACCGCAGCGTGAAGGGGGTAGGCTGAGCCGGGTCCGCCACGGGCAAGACGAGGGGATCATGAGCGTCCGCAACCTGCCGTACCTGTTCAAGCCGCAGTCCGTCGCCGTGATCGGGGCGTCCAACACGCCCAACACCGTCGGCAACATCGTCATGCGCAACCTGCTGGCGGGCGGCTTCGCCGGGCCGATCATGCCGGTGACGCGCACCGCCCAGGCGGTGCAGGGGGTGCTTGCCTATCCCGATGTCGCCAGCCTGCCGCTGGTGCCGGAGCTGGCGGTCATCACCCTGCCCGACGCCGCCGAGGTGCCGGCGGTGGTGGACGATCTTGGCCGGCGCGGCACGCGGGCGGTGATCATCGGCTCCGCCGGCCTCGGCAAGGCGGAAACCGGCGACGGCCGCACCGCCATGGCGACGGTGGAAGACTGCGCCCGCAAGTACGGCATACGCATCCTCGGCCCCAACAGCATGGGGCTGATGGTGCCGGGCATCGGCCTCAACGCCAGCTCGCTGCACCTGCCGGCGCGCAAGGGGCGGCTTGCCTTCGTGTCGCAGTCCGGCGCCCTGTGCGCCTCGGTGCTGGACTGGGCCCATACCCATGGCGTCGGCTTCTCCCACTTCATGTCCATCGGCGAGGCGGTGAACACCGACTTCGGCGCCATCCTCGACTACCTCGGCAGCGATCCGCAGACGGCGGCCATCCTGCTCTACATCCAGTCGGTGAAGGACCGCCGCAACTTCATGTCGGCCGCCCGCGCCGCCGCCCGCAACAAGCCGGTGCTGGCCATCAAGGCCGGCCGGCACGAAGCGGTGAGCCACGCCGTCGCCAGTCACACCGGCGCCCTGGCCGGGTCCGACCATGTGTACGACGCCGTGTTCCGCCGCGCCGGCATGCTGCGGGTGTATGATTTCGAGGAACTGTTCGCCGCCGTCGAAACCCTCGGCCGTTCGCGCAAGCTGAAGGGCGACCGGCTGGCCATCGTCACCAACGGCGGCGGCGTCGGCATCATGGCGACCGACGACCTGATCGCACTGGACGGCCGCCTCGCCACCCTCAGCGACGACACCATCACCAAGCTGGATGCGGTGCTGCCCGGCATCTGGTCGCGCACCAACCCCATCGACCTGATCGGCGACGCTCCGCCCGACCGCTACCTGGAGGCGCTGAAGATCCTCCACGCCGCCAAGGAGGTGGACGCGGTGCTGGTCATGCACGTGCCGGTCGCCATGGTGGAGGCGACGGCGGTGGCCAAGGCCGTCATCTCCTTCGCGCAGGAAAAGCGCACCGCCCACATCACCACCTGCTGGGTCGGCGACGAGAAGGTGCGCGAATCCCGCCAGCTGTTCGCCGAAGCCGGCGTGCCGACCCTCGACACCCCCGACAAGGCGGTGCGGGCCTTCATGCACACGGTGGAATACAAGCGCAACCAGGAACTGCTGATGGAGACGCCGGCCTCGCTCGCCGACGACTTCACGCCCGCCACCGTCACCGCCCGCATGATCATCCACGACGTGCTGAAGCGCGGCGATACCCTGCTGTCGGAGCCCGAGGCGAAAGCGGTGCTGGCCGCCTACGGCATCCCGACCGTCGAAACCCACATCGCCAAGACGCCGGAAGAGGTGCTGCGGCAGGCCGAGCGCATGGGCGGCACCCTGGCGCTGAAGATCATCTCCCCGGACATCGCCCACAAGTCCGACGTCGGCGGCGTGGTGCTCGACATCGCCTCGCCGGAGGAAGCGCGCCAGGCCGCCGAGGCCATGGCCGCCCGCCTGCGCCAGACCTTCCCGGAAGCGCGCATCGACGGCTTCTCCGTGCAGACCATGGCCCGCCGGCCGGGCGCGCACGAGCTGATCGTCGGCGTTTCCACCGACCCGGTGTTCGGCCCGGTGGTGCTGTTCGGCCAGGGCGGCATCGCGGTGGAGGTGATCGGCGACCGCGCCGTCGCGCTGCCGCCGCTCAATATGACCCTGGCGAAGGAACTCATCGGCCGCACCCGCGTCTGCCGCCTGCTGGAAGGCTACCGCGGCCGCCCGCCGGCCGACATCGAGAGCATCAGCCGCACCCTGATCCAGGTGGCGCAGCTGGTGACCGACCTGCCGGAAATCGTCGAGCTGGACATCAACCCGCTGTTCGCCGACGCCAACGGCGTGCTCGCCATCGACGCCCGCATGAAGGTGCGCCAGGCCACCGCGGAGTCGGGCCCCGACCGCCTCGCCATCCGCCCCTACCCCAAGGAGCTGGAGGAAGAGTTCATCATGCGCAACGGCCGCCCGGTGCTGCTGCGCCCCATCCGGCCGGAGGACGAGCCCAACCACCACGCCTTCGTCGCCGCCCTGACGCCGGAAGACATCCGCTTCCGCTTCTTCGGCCTGGTGCAGGAACTGCCGCACAGCCAGATGGCCCGCCTGACCCAGATCGACTACGACCGCGAGATGGCCTTCATCGGCGTCGCCCGCAACGACAAGGGCGACGAGGAGACCCTGGGCGTGGTGCGCACGGTCACCGACCCCGACAACGAGACGGCGGAATTCTCCATCGTCGTGCGGTCGAACCTGAAGGGGTCCGGCCTCGGCGTGCGCATGATGGAGAAGATGATCGACTACTGCCGCGCCCGCGGCACCCGCTACATGGTCGGCCAGGTGCTGAAGGAAAACCACCGCATGCTGACCTTCGTGGAACACCTGGGCTTCAAGCGCACGGCGACCATCGACGTCGACATTGTAGAAGTCACCCTCGACCTGCAGAACACCCCGGTGGCCGAACCCTTCACCGGCTGACCGGCGGGACCGGCGGAGGCGGAGGCGCTGGCGGCGCCAGCGGGCAGACGGCTAGCGTCGGCGCCACCACCGACCCCAGCACCAGCAGCCCGTCGGCCACCACCGCGACGGTGGCGCCGCTGATCACCTGCCCGCCGGGGTCGCCGAACAGGGCGTCCGGCGGGGCGTCCGCCAGCGGCACCGCGACGGCGGCGCTGGGGATGCCCGCCTCTCCGCGCAGGCGGAAGAGGGCCAGCATCAGGCTGTCCGGGTCCGGCAGCAGGGCGGCGAGCAGGCGGTGCCCCTCCGGGTCCAGGGTCAAGTTGTCGGGCTGCCCAGGCAGGGCGATGTGGCCGACCCGCCGCAGGTTCCCCGCCAGCGCCCCCTCGAACACGGCAATGCGAGCGGCGCGGGTTTCCGCCACATACAGGTGGTCGTCCCGGCGGGTGATGCCGTTGGCGAAGGACAGGTCGTCTGCCACCACGGCCGGTTTCGGCGCCGCAGTCGGGCCCGGGGCGCAGTCCCCGGCAGGCGGCAGGCGGTGGACGCGGCCGAGCGTCTCCTTCCGCGCCAGTTCCCACAGCTGGCCGAGGATCGACGTCGCCTCCAGGTTCTGGGTGACGTAAACGCCGCCGGCGCCGTCGGCGACCACGTCGTTGGCATTGCGGACATAGCCGTAGGTGCCGGCGGCGGTGAGGCTGCCGTCGTCGGCGATGAGGAAGCGGCGGACGATGGATTGGTGGTCGCTATCGCGCTCGGCATGGTCGATCACCGCCAGCTCGCGCCGCTCCACATCCAGGCCGATGCCGTGCGGCTTGCCGAGATCGGCGGCGGCGGTGAGGGCCAGGGTGCCGCCGGACCCGTGCAGGGCCTCCGCCGACACCCGGTACAGGCCGGGGCGACCGTCGCGGCACTGGGGATTGGCGGACACGAACAGCTGGCGGGACACCGGGTCCAGCCAGAACCGACAGCGTCGCCAGACGCCGGACAAGACGCGATGCGATGCCGACCATGGAGCCCCCTCCCTGCTCCGGCACCTATATCGCGATTCTCTCCAGACCGTCAACCGGAGGAGGAAGAGCCCGTCACCCCGCCGCGGCCGCCGGCCCCCTGCCCGTCGCGACCTGCGCCCGCAGCAGTTCCGCCACCTTGTCGGCCGGCATGGGCTTGCCGAAGTAGTAGCCCTGGGCGACGTCGCAGCCTTCCGCCTTCAGGTAGGCGAAGGTTTCGGCGTCCTCCACCCCTTCCGCCACCACTTCCAGGCCCAGGCTGTGGCCCAGGTTGATGGTGGCGCGGGCGATGACGGCGTCGTTCTTGTCGGTGGTCAGGTGGCGGACGAAGCTCTGGTCCACCTTCAGCTTGTCCACCGGGAACTGCTTCAGGTAGCTGAGCGACGAATAGCCGGTGCCGAAGTCGTCGATGGCCAGCTGGATGCCCAGGTCGGACAGGTCCGTCAGCAGCTCGATGGCCTGGCGGGCATCCTGCATCAGCATGCTTTCCGTCAGTTCCAGTTCGACCATGGTGGGATCGACGCGGTGTTCGGCCAGCAGGTCCTTCACCCGCGCCACCAGACCCTCCTGGCGGAACTGCACGGCGGAGATGTTGACCGCCATGGTCAGGGCCGGCAGGCCGGCATCTTCCCACGCCCGCGCCTGCCGCAGGGCCTCGCTCAGCACCCAGTCGCCGATGGGCAGGATGAGGCCGGAATCCTCGGCCACCGGGATGAAGCGGGCCGGCGAGATCATGCCCTGGTCCGGGTGCAGCCAGCGCAGCAGCGCCTCGACGCCGATGATGGCGCCGGTGGCGACGTTGATCTGCGGCTGGTAGTAAAGCTGCAGCTCGTGCCGCTCCACCGCCCGCCGCAGGTCGCCCTCGATGCCCAGGCGGACCTGCGCCTCGGCGTTCATCTCCGAGCTGAAGAAGTAGTACGAGGCGGTTTCCGACCGGATGGCCCGGTACATGGCCATGTCGGCGTTCTTGATCAGGTGGTCGGGGTCTTCGCCGTCCTGGGGATAGATGGCGATGCCGACATTGGCGCCCAGGTGGATTTCGTGACCGTCCATGGCGACGGTGGCGCCCACGGCGTCCACCACCTTCTTGGCCAGCACCGCCGCCGCCTCGGCATTGGCGAGGTCGGCCTGGATGATGGCGAACTCGTCGCCGCCGATGCGGGCGACGGTGTCGGCATCCTCCGCCACCGCCTGGATGCGCTCGGCCATCATGGCCAGCAGCTTGTCGCCGGCGGCATGGCCGAGGGTGTCGTTGATGCGGCTGAAGCGGTCGAGGTCGACGAACATCACCGCCAGCGCCTTGTGCAGGCGGCGGGCATGGCCGACGGCCTGATGCAGGCGGTCGCGGAACAGCACGCGGTTGGGCAGGCGGGTGAGCGTGTCGTAGTTGGCGAGGTAGCGGATGCGCTCCTCCGCCCGCTTGCGCTCCGTCACGTCCTCGTGCACCGCCACGAAGTGGGTGATGGCGCCCTTCTCGTCGGTGATGGGGGCGACGGTCTGGTCGACGGTGTAGAGGGTGGCGTCCTTGCGCCGCTCCACCATCTCGCCGCGCCAGATGCGCCCTTCCTTCACCGTATCCCACAGCGAGCGGTAGGCTTCCTTGGTCTGGATGCCCGACTTCAGCACCGCCGGCGTCTTGCCGATGACGTCGTCGGGGTCATAGCCGGACAGGCGGGTGAAGGCGTCGTTCACCCACAGGATGCGGCCTTCGACATCGGTGATGAAGATGGCGTTGGCGACCGCGGCCATGGCGGTGCCCTGCAGGCGCAGGCGTTCCTGGTCGCGCACGATCTGGATGGCGGAGCCGAGGCGGGCGCCGGCGCGCTCGATGCGGGCGGTATCCGGCCGTGCCAGATGCTGCGCCGATCCCGCCAGCACCACCACGCCCACCACCTCGCCCTGGGCGTGCAGCGGAATGGCGTGGATGGCCTCCAGCCCCAGCTTCATCACCGCCTTGACGCAGGGACCGGGCTCGCCGGTGACCTCGGCGATGACCACCTGCTGCATCAGGCCGGTGCGCACCGCCACGGCGGCGGGGCAGACCTGCTGCATGGGCACGTCCCAGCGGATGGGGTCGCTGTCGAACGACACCTCGGCCGCCCGGGTGCCGGCGGCGCCGCGCAGGCGCACGGTGCCGTTCAGCTCGCGCGTGCCCATCCACACCAGCTGCAGGGTGCCGATGGTGGCCAGGCGCTCGGAGGCGGCCTGCGCCACATCGTCCAGCGTGCCGCCGCGGAAGGCCATCTGGTCCAGTTCCAGCAGCAGGTCGTCCAGCTGGTCGGTCATCAGCGCTTCGGAGATGTCGCGCACCACCGCCACGTAGTGGGAGCCCATGGCGTCGCGCATGGTGGCGACCCGCAGTTCCACCGTGATGATGCTGCCGGCCCGGCGCACCGTGGTCTGCAGGGCCTGCCCGTCGGTCTGGCCGTGGACCAGCCCCGCCCCCAGCTCGGCGATCAGGCCGCCGCGACCGCCGTCGGGCCGGGCGCCGGGCATCAGGCGCGCCGCCGGCGCCCCCACCGCCGCCGCCGCCGGCAGGGCGAAGATGCGCTCCGCCGCGGCGCTGAAATCGGTCACCGTGCCGCCGCCATCGACGCCGATGATGCCGTCCGCCACGGTGTCGAGCACCGCCCGCACGTGATCCTCGCGGGCCTCGGCGACCCGTTCCGCCTCTTCCGCCTGCTCGCGGGCGACGGCCAGTTCGCGCGCCTGCTTGCGCTGCACCAGCACGATGAAGCCCACCGCCACCGCCATGGTGATGGCCTGCGCCGCCAGGAAGCCGAACGGCGCCAGCACCTCGTCACGGCCGAGGAAGGGATAGCCGATGGTATGCGCCGCCCACAGCAGGAACAGGGTGGCGATGTAAGTGTAGTTGTCGCGCTGCTCCGCCCGCCGGCTCCAGAACGCCCAGGCGGTCAGCACCAGCACCACCGCCATGAACACGTACTGCGGCAGGGTCATCCACAGGAACGGCAGCGCCATCAGGGCCGCTGCCAGAGCCCACCCGACCGAGGCCACCAGCAGCGCCGCATAGACCATCGGCCGCGCCGCCTTGCCCAGGAACTGCCAGGTGCCGGCCAGCAGCAGCACCGCCGTCAGCCCGTTCAGGCTTTCCGACAGGAACAGCGCCCAGGGATTGGAGGTGAGCGGATCGTTGGCGATGACCAGCAGGTGCAGGGCATTGGCGACGAAGGACGCCGCCCAGGCATTGAGGCCGCGCGCCGCATTGGGCAGCCGCGCCAGATAGGCCAGAGCCGTTGCCAGCACCAGCGACCCGAGGACCGCCCCCACCACGGCCGCCGACAGCGAAAACGCCATCACGTTCTTTCCACCCTTACGCGCCCCGCACGAACCCGCCCTTGCGGCCCGCACCCTGTCCATCAGTCGCAGAGGCAGGCATTCGAAGGCAGTATCACCTTACTTCCTGTGACACAACTGTGATCCGTCAGCCCCTGCCGAACGGCTGTGGCATGGAACCCGCAGGATGAACTTCCGGCGAGTGTTCCGCCACAAGCGCTTTACGCACCTTACCTCCTAGGATATAGAGGACGGACGCATGCCATTTCGTGTTTGGGGGGACTTTCACGGTGCAGCGTACCCTTTTTGCCGTCTACTTCGGACTGGCGCTGACTGCCACGGCCGGCTCGGCCGTCGCGGGGCCGCTGGTCGAGGAGCTGCGCCTTCTGGTTGACACCAACCCGCAGGTTCAGGCTCGTTACAAATCCGTCCTTGCCGCCACCGAAGGCGTGGACGAGGCCTTCGGCGACTACCTGCCGCGCCTCGATCTCTCCGCCGACGCCGGCTATGCCCGCAGCGACCTGCCGGGCCGGCGAAGGGGTGTTCGAGACCGAGCGCGACAGCGCCACTCTCACCCTGTCGCAGAAGCTGTGGGACGGCGGCGCGCGCGAGGCGACCTATGCCTCGGCCAAGCTGCAGCGCGATGCCGCCCAGGTGTCGCTGGAAGCGACCCGCCAGCAGGTTCTTCTGGAAGGTGCCACTGCCTACATGAACGTGCTGCGGCAGGTGCGCCTGCTGGAGCTGTCGCGCCAGAACGAAAACAACATCATGACCCAGCTGAGCCTGGAGAACGAGCGCGTCGAGCGCGGTTCCGGCATCGCCGTCGACGTGCTGCAGGCCAAGTCGCGCCTGCAGATCGCCAAGGAACGGCGGGTGGCGGTGGAAGGCGCCTTGAAGGAGGCGCAGGCCCGCTATCACCAGCTGTTCGGCCAGGCCGCCGACGTCGGCAGCATGCAGCGCCCGCGCCCGCCGCTGTCGGCGCTGCCGCAGAGCCTGGAAGAGGCCATCGAGATCGCCCAGCGCGATAACCCGGCCATCGAAACCGGCGACAAGCAGATCTCCATCGCCGACGAGCGCCGCAATGTCGCCGAGGCCGGCTACTTCCCGCGCTTCGACGTCGAGCTGTCGGCCAGCTACGAGAACGATGTCGACGGCACCCCCGGCGTGCGGCGCGACGTCACCGCCCTGCTGCGGGCCAACTGGAACATCTTCAACGGCTTCGCCACCCGCGCCGCCGTCGCCCGGTCGGCCTTCGAGCATGCCGCCGCGCAGGAAACCCAGTCGCACACCCGCCGCCGGGTCACCGAACAGACCCGCATCGCCTGGGAGTCGCTGGATACCGCCCGCCAGCGCGTCAGCCTGCTGCAGAACGCCGTCAACATCGCCGAAGAGGTCTATACCGCCCGCCAGCGCCTGCGCGAGGCTGGCAAGGACACGGCGCTGAACGTGCTGGATGCGGAGAACGAGGTCTTCACCGCCAAGATCAACTACATCTCGGCGCTGTTCGATGCCCAGATCGCCAGCTATCAGGTGCTCGCCGCCATGGGCAAGCTGAACCTGGAGACGCTGGACGCCGCCGGCTCCGCCGCCGCCGGCGAGGGTCCGGCCTGACCTGAACCGACCGCCTGCCCTGCCCCGTCCCCCCGGGCAGCGGCCGAGGTCGAGACAGAGACAGAGACAGAAACAGAAATGGCCCCGCCGGACGCACCGGCGGGGCCATTTCCTTTTCCTCCCGCAGTGTCTGCGGCTTACTTCGAGGTCGCCACGAACACGCCGTCCCAGCCCTCGCCGGGCGGATCGGCCTCGTAAGCGACCATGCGGTCTTCGTAGAGGTCATAGAGACCGTCCAGGTGCAGGCCGATGGCGGCGGCATCGTGGCGCAGTTCGGCCATCAGGGTGCGGGTCTGCGACCACTGCTGCGCCCGGTAGGCGACCAGCATGCGGTCGTGCTTGGCGCGCAGGGCCTGGAAGCCTTCGGTGGCGGCAAGGGCCGGATCGCCGAGCAGGGCGAAGATGCGCACCGCTTCCGTCTTGCCCTTCACCTTGATCAGGTCCAGCTCGATCATGGCGTATTCGGGGGCCTGGGCGGCGGTGCCCTCGCCCAGCACCACGGTGACGCCGTAGGTCTTCGACTGGCCTTCCAGGCGCGACGCCAGGTTCACGTTGTCGCCCAGCACGGAGTAGTCGAAGCGCTGCTGCGAGCCCATGTTGCCGACGCAGACGATGCCGGAGTTGAGGCCGATGCCGATGTTCAGCGGCACGTGGCGGCGGCCTTCCTCCTTCGCCTCCTGCTCCAGCGCCTGGTTCAGCGCCGTCAGCGAGGCGATCATGCCGAGCGCCGAGTCACAGGCGTGGCGGGCATGGTCGGCATCGTCCAGCGGCGCGTTCCAGAACGCCATGATGCAGTCGCCCATGTATTTGTCGATGGTGCCCTGGCGGGCCATGATGATGTCGGTCATGGGCGTCAGGAAGCGGTTGATGAGCCGCGTCAGGCCCTCGGCGTCGAACAGCTCGGAAATGGTGGTGAAGCCGCGCACGTCGCAGAACATCAGCGTCATGTCGCGCATCTCGCCACCCAGCTTGAGCTGAGTCGGGTCGGCCGCCAGCCGCTCCACCAGGGCCGGCGACAGGTACTGGCCGAAGGCCTGGCGCACCTGCCGCTTCTGCGCTTCCTCGGTGGTGTAGCCGACATAGGTCAGGTAGACGAACAGGATGGTCGCCACCATGGCCGGGAACACCGGGTCATAGAGCGTCAGCGCGGTGTCGAAGGAATACCACGAGAAGCCGAACATGGCGGCAATGGCCGCCGCCCCCAGCAGCACCGTCCAGCGCGCCCGCACCAGCGGCACCAGCATGATCATCAGGTAGCCGACCACCAGCGCCGCCACCACTTCCACCGAATGTGCGTTGCGCGGCCGCCAGACCTGCTCGTTGGCGAGGATGTTTTCCAGGATCTGGGCGTGGACCTCCACCCCCGGCAGGAAGGCATCCAACGGCGACGATTTGATGTCGAGCAGGCCGACGGCGGAGGTGCCGATCAGCACCAGCTTGCCGGCGATGCGGGAGGGATCGACGGTGCCGTTCAGCACGTCCACCGCCGGCACGTACTTCTTCTCGTCCATGTGGGAGAAATAGACCCACATGCGGCCGCTGTCGTCGGTGCGCACCAGGTTGCGGGCGATGACCACGCCCTCCACCCCTTCGGTGCCGCGGGCCTTGACGGCGATGGTCTGGGAGCCGGTGGCGACGCGCAGCATCTCCGCCGACAGGCTGGGGTAAAGATCCTTGCCGCCCACCGTCACCACCATGGGCACCCGCCGCACCAGCCCGTCGACTTCGCCGGTGGTGTTGAAGATGCCGCGGCCGGCGGCGGCCTTGTCCAGCTCCACGATGCTGCGCAGGACGCCGGCGTGCTGTTCCAGCAGCGAGGCCACGTCGTTGCCGATCATCGCCACCGACGGGCGCGGCGCCGCCGGGTCCACCGGCGGGGCGTCGGCGCGCACGCTCTGCCCCATCACCACCCGGCTCTGGGAGATGGCGGCGGCCAGCACCGCGTCGTTGCTCGGCATGGCCATCAGGCGGGCGCGGGTGTCGTCGTCGAGGCCGGGCATGGACGCCTGGATGAGCGCCGGCGAGGTGCGGTCGGGCTCGGCGAACACAATATCGAAGCCGATGACGACGGCGCCGAGGGCGGTCAGACGCTGCACCAGATCGGCCACCACCGTGCGCGGCCACGGCCATTGCCCGACCTCGCGCAGGGAGCGTTCATCCAGGTCGATGATGGTCACCGGCCGCTGCTCGCTCACCTGCCGGGGCTTGAGCGTCTGGTAGACGTCGAAGGTCTTGACCCGTAGCAGCTCCATGGCAGCGGGGTCGTAGACCCGCAGAACCAGCAGCGCCATCAACAGCAGCAGCGCCCAGCCCCTGCCCTTATCCATGCCGAAGGCGGCGCGCATTGCACGCGCCACCCTGCCCTTGCCCGCACTGGCCATGGCTTTGGAAATCCCCCTGATCCCCTCAACTCTCTGCGGCGGCAGCATAGCGCAGTTCAACCGCCGCCGGGGACAGGAAAAAGCTCTTGCCACCGGGTGGCGCGCGGGTGTTCCCTCTGCGGTGGGGAAGAACGCGCAGGACCGGCCCGACCACGGGCCGGCCGCCAGGGGTGGTGAAAGCTTCCAAATGAGTGATGCCGACCGTTCGTCGTGGCTGCGCCCGGTGCTGGCGCCGGTGCGACCGCTGTTCCTGGAAGTGCTGACCATCTCGTTCTTCACGAACGTGCTGGCGGTCGCCGCGCCGGTGTTCACCCTGCAGGTCTACGACCGGGTGGTGTTCCACAGCGGCATGTCCACCTTGCAGGGGCTGGTGATCGGCATGGCGCTGGTCGCCGCCTTCGACTACGTGCTGCGGCAGACGCGGTCACGCGTGCTGCAGCGGGTGGCGCTGGAGATCGACGTCCAGGTCGGCCGCCGCCTGTTCGACAAGATGGTCAGCCTGCCCCTGCGCACCCTGGAGGCCCGCCCGGCCGCCTATTGGCAGGGCGTGTTCCGCGACCTGGACGCGGTGCGCAACACCCTGTCCGGCGCCACCGTCGTTCTACTAGTAGACCTGCCGTTCGTGCTGCTGTTCGTCGCCCTGATCTTCGTCATCGCCTGGCCGGTGGCATGGGTGATCGTGGCCGCCTTCGCGGTGTTCGTGCTCATCAGCTGGCGGTCGGCCGCCACCCTCAACGGGGCCGCCGGGCGGGAGAAGAAGCAGCTGGCCGACCGCGACCGGCTGGTGACGGAAACCATCCACAACCGCACCGCCCTCAAGGCCCTGGCCATGCACAGCCAGCTGCGCCCGCGGTGGGAGGAAGCGCAGGCCGCCGCCATCGCCCAGTCCATCGACCGCGGCACCCGCAGCGACGGCTGGATCAACCTCGCCCACGCCATCACCCTGGTCACCACCGTCGCCATGACCACCGTCGGCGCCCTGGCGATCATGGAACAGCAGATGACCATCGGCGCCCTCATCGCCGCCAACATGCTGTCGGGGCGGATGATGTCGCCCATGAACCAGCTGGTCGGCGCGTGGCGGACCTGGAGCGGCTTCCGCCAGTCCCTGCGCCGCCTGGACGAGCTGTTCGGGCTGAGCGAGGAGCGCATGACCTCGGCCATCGCCCACCCGCGCCCGGCCGGCCGGCTGACTCTGGAGAAGGCCGCCTTCCGCTACGGCGCCCAGGCGCAGCCGGTGCTGGCCGACATCGCCATCGACATCCCGCCCGGCGGCATCACCTGCCTGATCGGCCGCAACGGCAGCGGCAAGAGCACGCTGGCCAAGCTGATGGCCGGGCTCTACCAGCCGGAGAGCGGCCGGGTGCTGCTCGACGGCGGCGACATGGGGCAGTTCTCCCGCGACGACCTCGCCCGCTGGATCGGCTACGTGCCGCAGGACTGCCGGCTGTTCTCCGGCACCGTGCGCGACAACATCGCCCAGGGCGCCCCCGGCGCCACCGACGACCAGATCATCGCCGCCGCCCGGCTGGCCGGCGTGCATCAGGCCATCATGGACATGGCCGACGGCTATGCCACCGACGTCGGCGAGGGCGGCGCCATCGTCTCCGGCGGCATCCGCCAGCGCATCGCCATCGCCCGCGCCCTGGTCGGCGACCCGCCGGTGGTGATCATGGACGAGCCCTCCAGCAACCTCGACCGTCAGGCCGAGGAAGACCTGGCGAAGACCCTGGCGCAGCTGGCGCAGGACCATAACGTGGTGCTGGTCACCCATGCCCCGGCCCTGCTCAACGTCGCCCGCTCGCTGGTGGTGATCGAGCGCGGCCGGGTCGCCGCCGGCGGCCCCGCCAGCCAGGTGCTGGCATGGCTGAGCGGGCAGAAGACGCCGCCCGGCGCCGCCCAGCAGCAGGCCGCCCAGCCCAAGCCCACCGTCACGCCCGCCCGGACCATCCTGCAATGACCGCGCCGCTGCCCGCCTCCCCCTCCGACGCTGCCCCGGTCCTGGCTCCCGCCCCGGTCCTGGCCCCTGCCCCGGCCGCCGCCGATCCGCTCGGCGCCCTGCTGTCGAGCCGCCGGGCGCCCGGCTGGCGCACCGCCGCCGCCGTCGCCGGCCTGCTGCTGGCGGCCGCCATGGGGTGGTCGGCGGTGGCCCAGCTCGACGAGGTGTCGGTGGCCGAGGGCGAGGTGGTGCCGCAGAGCAAGGTGAAGGTCATCCAGCACCTGGAAGGCGGCATCATCACCGACTTCTATGTGCGCGAGGGCGATCTGGTCGCCGCCGGGGCGCCGCTGGTGCTGCTCGACCTCGCCCAGACGGCCATCAACAAGGAAGAACTGCAGGTCCGCATGGACGGGTTCACCCTCGCCCGCGCCCGCCACGAGGCCGAGGCCCGCGGCACCGACCTCGCCCTGCCGGCGGAGGAAGCGGCCCGCCGCCCGCAACTGGCCGCCGGCGAGCGCGAGGCCTTCGTCGCCCGCCGCAACGAACTGTCCAAGCAGATCGCGGTGCTGGAGGACCAGGTGGAGCAGCGCCGCCACGAAATCCGCGAGTACGAGGCCAAGCAGGCGGCGCTGGGCTCCGCCGTGCGGCTGGCGCGGCAGAAGCTGGGCATGTCGGCGCAGCTGCTGAAGGACAACCTCACCCCCAAGCTTGAACACCTGCAGTTGCAGTCGGAGGTGCAGGCGCTGGAGGGCGAACTGGCGGTCATCGGCCAGAGCATCCCGCGCGCCCGCGCCGCCCTGGCGGAGGCCCAGAAGCGGGTCGAGGAAGAGACGCTGCGCTTCCGCCGCGAGGCCCAGGAAGGCATCGCCGAGGCCGAACTGAACATCGCCCGCACCACCGAACTGCTGCGGGACGCCACCAACCAGGCCCTGCGCACCGAAGTGCGCAGCCCCATCGACGGCGTCGTCAAGAACATGCGCTACAGCACCATCGGCGGCGTGGTGAAGGGCGGCGAGCCGATCATGGACATCGTGCCGACCGGCGACACCCTCATCATCGAGGCGCGGCTGAGCCCGGTGGATCGCGGCTATGTGCGCGAGGGGCAGCCGGCGACGGTGAAGGTCTCAACCTACGATTATGCCCGCTACGGCGGCCTGGAGGGCCGCGTCACCCACGTCGCCCCCGACTCGACGGCGCCGGAGCGGGAGCCCCCCTACTTCCGCGTGCTGGTGGAGACGGACAAGGACTATCTGGGTGAAAACCCCGGCGATTTCGCCATAACGCCGGGCATGCAGGCCACCGTGGACATCCACACCGGCACCCGCTCCGTGCTCGACTACCTGATCAAGCCGGTGCTGAAGCTGCGCCACGAGGCCTTCCGCGAACGCTGAGCAGGAACCGCACGCCACCCAATCAGAAATAGTGTCTTTTGAGTTGGCCTTCGCCTATAGTGCTTACTCCGTAAGACCGGCGGCGCGTTCGGGGAGAGACGGGGCCGAGAACGGCGCGTCGAGAGGGGCAGAAGCTATATGTCGTTCGCAACGATCATCGGTGTGCTGGTAGGGTTCGGGCTTTTCGTCGGCGCCATCGTGCTGTCGACGGAAAATTTCTGGGTCTTCCTCAACCTCCCCAGCGTGATCATGGTGATCGGCGGCACCTTCGCCGCCACCTTCACCGCCTATGAATTCCGCTATGTGCTGCTGTCGCTGAAAAGCCTGCAGTCGGTGCTGTTCGTCAACAAGGTCACCCGCTCCATCCTGACCAACGAGGTCGGACGGGTGATCCGCTGGGGCTACATCATCCAGAAAAGCGGCCTGCCGGGCCTGGAAAGCGACGCCGGCAAGGTCCGCCACCAGGACCGCTTCCTCGGCTTCGGCATCGACCTGGTGATCTCCGGCTACACCGGCCAGGAAATCCGCGAGATCCTGGCGACCACCGTCGAGACCACCTTCCAGCGCAACACCGTGCAGTCCGACATCCTGCGCGCCATGTCGTCGACGGCACCGGCCTTCGGCATGATCGGCACCCTGGTCGGCCTGATCATCATGCTCGACAACATGGGCGAAGACCCGTCCAAGATCGGTCCGGGCATGGCGGTGGCGCTGATCACCACCCTTTACGGCATCCTGTTTGCCCGCCTCATCCTGCTGCCGGCCGCCACCAAGGTGCAGCAGCGCGAGGAAATCCTGCGCTTCCGCAACTACCTGATCGCCGAGGGCCTCGCCCTGCTGGCCGAGCGCAAGAGCCCGCGGTACATCCAGGACAAGATGAACGCCTACCTCGACCCGTCGATCCACTTCAGCATCGACCGCATGCGGAAGGGCTAGCGCCATGATCCAGAACATGGGGAACCGCTTTCAGCGGAAGAAGGTGGAAGCCGACGAAGACTGGATGACCACCTTCGCCGACATGGTCACCCTGCTGCTGACGTTCTTCATCATGCTGGTGTCCATCTCCAAGGTGGACGTGGTGCTGTTCGAACAGGTCAAGGCGGGCGTCGCCAAGGGCATCGGCAACCGTGACACGGTGCGGCCGATCCAGCTGCTGAAGATCGACGTGCAGGACGCCGTGCAGGCCATGAAGCTGGAAGACGTGGTTGCCGTCGGCACCGACGACCAGGGCCTGACCATCGAGTTCGCCTCCTCCGCCTTCTACGAGCCGGGCTCGGCCGAGATCCGGGAGGAAGCCATCCAGCCGCTGCAGCGCATCGCCGCCACCATCGCGGCCGAGCGCTACCGCGGCTTCCAGATTGAGGTGCAGGGGCATACCGACGACAGCCCCATCGCCACCCAGGTCTTCCCCTCCAACTGGGAACTGTCGGCCGGGCGCGCGACGCGCGTGGTGCGCTTCTTCGCCGATACCGGCATCACGCCGGAGCGCATGGAGGCCATCGGCTATGCCGACACCCGGCCGAAGGTGCCCAACCGCGACGCCTATGGCGATCCGCTGCCCATGAACCAGGAAATCAACCGGCGAGTGGTGGTGCGCGTCTATCCGCGCTGATCCGTCCGGCCGTCCCCGCCAGCGCGCACCCGCCGGCGGCCCCAGGCATTGACCGTGCAGGAGTTCACCCGCCGGGAGCCTGCCTGATGGTCGTTGCCACCTTTGCCTGCACCCTGCTGTTCGCCGTGGTGCACCTGGGGGTCCATCACCTGCATCTGGTCGACCATGCCCCGCGCAGCCGCTGGCTGTCGGCGGCCGGCGGCGGGGCTGTCGCCTACCTGTTCATGCACATCCTGCCGGAACTGGCGCTGCATCAGCAGTCGCTGGCGCCGGAGACCGAGGACGGCGCCTGGCTGGTGCGGGAACAGACCATCCACGCCGTCGCGCTGGCCGGCCTCGCCGCCTTCTACGGCATGGAGCGAGCGGTGAAGCGGCGGCGGCAGCGACAGCGGCACGACCCGCTGCCGCCCGATGCGCCGCGCCCCGGCCTCTACGCCGTCCATCTGGCCGCCTTCGCCGCCTACAATGCCTTCGTCGGCTACCTGCTCAGCCACCGGGAGGCAGAGTCGCTGACCGCCCTGCTGCTGTTCGCCGTCGCCATGGCCCTGCATTTCGTCAGCACCGACTTCGCCCTGCTGCGCGATCACCGCGAGCGCTACCGCCGCCACGGCCGCTGGCTGCTGACGGCCAGCGCCGCCGCCGGCTGGGCGCTGGGCGTCGCCACCCGCCTGCCGGATGCGGCCGTCGGGCTGCTGTTCGCCTTCCTGGCCGGCGGCATGATGCTGAACATCCTGAAGGAGGAACTGCCGGAGGAGCGCGGCAGCCACTTCGGCGCCTTCGCCGGTGGTGCCGCGCTCTATGCCGGGCTGCTGCTGGTGGCGGTGTAGAGGCGCCGCCAGCCTCGGCTCAGTCGCCGACCGTCACCTGCATGCCTTCGCGGGCGACGAAGGTGCCGTCCCACAGCAGATGCGCCTCGTCCTCCAGCTCGGCCATGAAGGCGTCGTCGTGGTCGGGGTCGTGGTGGAAGATGGCCAGCCGCCGCACATCCGCCTGACGGCACAGGCGCACGCCTTCCTGCCAGGTGGAATGGCCCCAGCCGACGCGGGCCGGGAACTCGGTATCGGTATAGGTGCTGTCGTAGATCACCAGATCGGCGCCGGCGATCAGCTGCAGCACGTTGTCGTCCGGCTGGCCCGGCAGGTGTTCCGTATCGGTGACGTAGCACACGGACCGGCCGTCGTACTCGATGCGATAGCCGGTGGCGCCGTTGGGATGGTTCAGCGGCGCCGTCTTCACCGTCACCCCCGGCCCCAGGTCCAGGGTTTCGCCGGCGCGGAAATCGTGGAACCGCAGGCTGGCCTGCAGCGCCGCCAGCGGCACCGGGAACATGGGGTTGGACATGCTGGAGGCCAGCACGCTCTGCACCCCGCCGGTATCCCACAGGTGGCCGGCGTAGATGTCGAAGCTGCGGTTCTTCTGGAACAGCGGCGCGAAGAACGGGAACCCGTTGATGTGGTCCCAGTGCGTGTGCGTCAGCAGCAGCACCGCTTCCTGGATGTCCTCCTGGATGAACCGGTGACCCAGGTTGCGAATGCCCGTGCCGGCATCAAGGATGATGTGCCGCTTGCCGGCAATCACCTCGATACAGCTTGTATTGCCGCCATAGATGACATGGTTCGGGGACGGGCACGCGATGCTGCCCCGCACGCCCCAGAACTTTACGGTGAATGACATTTCCGACTGCACCCCTCTCGACACCGCATCGGTCTGTCGCTTTCCCCCGTCGACCGCATTTCGTCAGCTTCTACGCTTTATGGTTCTTGCGCAACAGGATACGCGCATTGGCACGCCCCTGCCACGACCGTCAGGTGAAATCCACCGCCATGCCGGGCCGCAACCCCAAGACTTCTGCGGCCCGCCCCCTGTTGACGGCAATCTCGACCAGTCCGGTCGAATTCTCATACCACAGGGTGCATCCCACCGGCACCTCGCCAAAAGTCCGGGCCGGTGCGATGGATGTCCCGCCGACCCGCAGCACCGCATCGCCCGGTACCGCCGAGGCCCGCAGGCCGGTCATGGCATTGCCGTAGGGATCGACATAGACGATGCGGGCAAGGTCGTCCGGCCAGTCGGGGCGGGCGAGGAGCGCCGGGTCGACAGTCTCCAGCCGGCCGCTGACGGTCGGCGCGGTCGCCAGTTCCGCCGCCACCGGGGCGAACAGGTCGCGGCCGTGGAAGCTGGCCGACAGCTGCGGCGGCTGCCATGCGATGCGCCACGCCTCCGCCGGCTGCGGGCTGCGGCGCATCACCGGCTCGAACAGGCCGTTGCCGGGGCCGACGAACCAGCGGCCGCCGGCCCGCACCGCCACCGGCAGGCGCTCGTCGGTGCCGACGCCGGGGTCGACCACGCACAGGAACACGGTGCCGGGCGGGAACCACGGCGCATAGGCAGCCAGCAGATAGGCCGACAGCTGCGGCTCGAAGGCCGGCGCATCGGCGAACAGGTCGATCACCGGCACCCCCGGCGCCTGCTGCGCCAGCACCGCCTTCATCTGGCCGACATAGGGGCCGGTGAGGCCGAAATCGGTGAACAGCACGATCATGACTGCCGATCCTCCGTCTGCCGCCGGCCGCCGCCGGCCCGCAGGGTGAGAACGCCGCCCGCCAGCGCCGCGACGGCAAAGGCGGTGAAGGCGGCGCCGTAATCGCCGGGCAGGGTCTCCACCGCCACGCCGAACAGCGACGGGCCGCAGACCACGCCGCCGTAGGTGAAGAACAGCGCCCCGCCGGTGGCCTCGCCGGCCCGGCCGCTCGGGGCCAGATGGGCGATCTCGGCCAGGAAGACGCCGTTCCAGCCGATGGCCGTGGCGCCGAACACCGCCGCGACGGCGACGATCACCGCCAGCGGCAGCAGCGGGAACAGCCAGCCCGCCGCCAGCGCCGCCGCCGCCATCACCACCGCCAGCCCGACCAGCGTCACGCGGGCGCCGCACCAGCGGTCGGCGACGATGCCCCACACCACGCGGCCGGCGATGCCGCTGCCCTGGGCCACGGCCAGCACCAAGCCGGCATCGACCAGGGTCAGCCCCACCCGCTGCACAAGGTAGGTGACCAGGAAGCTCGCCAGACTGAGCTGGATCGCCGCGAAGGTGAAGGAGGCGAGCGACAGCAGCCGCAGCGGTCGATGCCGCCACACCAGCCGCAGCGGCCCCAGCACGCCGGCGGCGCGCAGGCTGCGGCCGGGGTCGCGGTCGGCATCCAGTCCGGGGCGCGCCGGCTGCACCACCAGGGCCAGCACCGCCGCCACTGCCGCCACTGCCATCGCCGCCAGCCGCCAGTCGCCCCACAGCACCAGCGGCGGCACTGCCGCGCCGGCCAGCATGCCGCCGATGGGCACCCCGGTCTGCTTGAGCGAGAACACCAGCCCGCGCCGATGGGCCGGCGTGGAGCGGGCGAGGATGTGGCTCGACGCCGGGGTGACGGGGCCGTAGCCGAAGCCGATCACCAGCGCCCCGGCCACCGCCAGCGCCAGCAGCGGACCGGCCTGGGTGGCGGCCAGCACCGCCAGGCCGCCGCCGCACAGCAGCAGGCAGACCTGGCTCACCCGCATGGCGCCGAAGCGGCCGACCAGACTGCCGGAGATGAGCGAGGTCAGCATCGCCCCCAGGTAGACCAGCGAGGTGTAATAGCCGACGAAGCTGGCCGGCAGCCCCACCTCCCGCGTCGCCACAGCGGCGAACACCGGCGGCGTCAGGGCGGCCATGCTGATCAGCGCCTGCACCGCCGTGGTGGCGGCCAGCACGCCCCAGGGCGAGGCGGCCGGTCCGCCCGCCGGGCTGTCGGTGTGCTGCCCCCCTGCCCCCGTCATCCGCTCCCTCGCTTGCCGGCGGGCGCCGGCGCCCCCATCTCCAGGGCCACCGACGGCGGCCCGAGCCCCATGCTTAGGCCGCGCCGAGGCCGCTTCGCAAGAGCCACTGCACGCGCTACCCTGCCCCATCGACAGCCGAGGAGTCCGCCCCGAATGCCCGTCATCAACCGCATCGCCGGCTTCCGCGACGATCTGGTCGCATGGCGCCACGACCTGCACATGCACCCCGAACTGGCCTTCGAGGAGCATCGGACGGCGAAGACGGTGGCGGAGCGGCTGCGGGAGTTCGGCTTCGACGAGGTGGTGGAAGGCATCGGCGGCACCGGCGTGGTCGGCGTGCTGCGCCAGGGCGACGGCCCGATGATCGGCCTGCGGGCCGACATGGACGCCCTGCCGATCCAGGAAACGTTGGCCGACCGGCCGCACCGCTCCCGCCACGACGGCGTCATGCACGCCTGCGGCCACGACGGCCATACCGCCATGCTGCTGGGGGCGGCGCGCTATCTGGCGGAAACGCGGCGCTTCTCCGGCACCCTGGTGTTCCTGTTCCAGCCGGCGGAGGAAGGCCGCGCCGGCGCCCGCGCCATGATCGAGGACGGCGTGTTCGACCGCTGGCCGGTGGAGAGCGTGTTCGGCGTCCACAACATGCCCGGCCTGCCGGCCGGCGCCGTGGCGGTGTCGCCGGGGCCGGTGATGGCCGCCGCCGACCGCTTTTCCATCACCATCCAGGGCAAGGGCGCCCATGCCGCCGCGCCGCACCTCGGCCGCGATCCGGTGGTGGCCGGGGCGGCGCTGGTGCAGGCGTTGCAGCATCTGGTCAGCCGCAACTGCCCGCCGCACGAGACGCTGGTGATCTCGGTCACCGAGTTCCACGCCGGCGACACCTTCAACGTGCTGCCCGATACCGCCCGCCTGGGCGGCACCGTGCGCTACTTCGACAAGGATCTGGGCGAGGCCGCCATCGCCGGCATGCGACGGGTGATCGACGGCATCGCCGCGGCGCACGATGTGACCATGAGCTTCGACTACCAGTACGGCTATCCGCCCACCGTCAACACCGCCGCCGAGGCGGAGGCGGCGCTGCGCGTGGCGGCCGAAACCCTGGGCGAGGACAAGGCGCTGGTGCAGCATCCGGTGATGTTCGCCGAGGACTTCAGCTTCTTCCTGCAGGTCAAGCCGGGCGCCTACGGCTTCATCGGCAACGGCGAGGGCAGCCCGGCGCTGGGCTGCGTCGGCCTGCACAACCCGCGCTACGACTTCAACGACGACATCCTGACGGCGGGCGCCTCGTTCTTCGCCCGGCTGGCGGAAACGCTTTGTCCGCAACGCTGAGCCGCGTCGGCACGGCGGCATGCAACTTGCCAGCGGGCGCCGGGGTCTTTATATAACACACCACAACATGGGGTGGCCGCCATTGGCGCGGGCGCCCCTTTCGTCCGGCGCCCTGGTTGCGCCGCCCTTGCCCGGACCCGGCATCGTGCTCGCACGGCGGCGGTATCCCCCCGCTGCGAAAGCCTTTTTGCCTTCCGGCGTTCACTACGACGAACCCGTCGTCCGCCCCCGCACCCGATGCGGGGATGAAGCCCCGTCGTCACCGCGCCCCGGCCGTCGGACGACCAGACAAGGAGTTTGCCATGTCCAAGGAAGAAGTGCTCGAATTCGGCGGCACGGTGGTCGAGAAGCTGCCCAACGCCATGTTCCGCGTGAAGCTCGACAACGAGCATGAAGTGCTGGCCCATACCGCCGGCAAGATGCGCAAGTTCCGCATCCGCGTTTCCGTCGGCGACAAGGTCGATGTCGAGATGACCCCCTACGATCTCACCAAGGCCCGCATCGTCTTCCGCCACAAGCACTGAGGCGGCAGTCCGCAGGCGGGCGCCGACCCGGCGCCCCCGCCTCTTCTGCCCCCGCCTCTTCTGTCGAGGTCTGCCCGGCCCGATCCGGCGGCGCCTGCGCCCCGCCTAGATGGCGAACAGCAGCAGCAGGATGCCCGCCATGGCCCCCCAGCCGGCGACGATGATCGCCGTCGTGGCGTTGAGGGGGATGCTGCCGCCCGGCACCGATCCGGCCCCCGTGCCACTGGCCCCGCCGACCACCAGCCCCGCCGCGCCCTGTTCCGTCAGGCTGAGCGCCTCCAGCTCGCGCAGACGGTCGCCGATGCGGCTGCCCGCCCCGCCCCACGAGAACGGCGCATCGACCGCCTCGGCCCCGGCGGCCGCGCCGTCGGCATCGGCGTCGCCCAGCAGCGCCGCCAGATCGAAGGGCGCCGCCGCCATGGCGACCAGCAGGCGGCTGGTGAACCCCTCCAGAAAGGCCTCCGCCGCCCGGTCGGCCACCGCCTTGACGACACCGCCGCCGACATCGGCCAGCTTGCCGCCGATCTCCACGTCGCAGTCGTAGACCAGACGGGTGGCGTCCTCGCCGTCGTCCTCCAGCCGCACCCGCGCCACCACGCCGGCGAAACCGGCCATGCCGCCCTCGCCCCGGCCGCTGAGCACATAGCGGTGCGGCGGCTCCACCTCCGTCAGGGTGATGGTGGCCTGGAAGCGGGCGGTGAGCGGCCCGACCGGCGTCGCCACCGTCGCCCGCAGAGCATCCGGCGCCGTCCACTCCAGCGCTTCCAGCTGGTCGATGCTGGCCTTCAGGATCTCGGTATCGTTCAGCGCCTGCCACACCGCTTCGCGCGGTGCCGGAATGCGGTAGTCCCCTGCGAACTTCATGCTGTATCCCCCTGCTGCGCCACGATTTTGCCGGCGCACCCCCACATGCGCGCGACCGCTCAGTCGTAGAGTTCGAGAATCCCGTGGGTGCCGCGCTCGCGGCCGTTGCGTTCGTCGACATAGCGCTGGAACTGCTGCAGCGCCAGTTGCAGGGCGCGCAGGTCAAGGCCAAGCTCCTCCGCCTCGGCGGCGGCGATGCCCATGTCCTTCTGGAAGTGATGGACGAAGAAGCCGGGCGCGAAATCCCCCTGCGCCATGCGCCGCCCGAGCACGTTCAGCTGGAAGCCGCCCGCCGCCCCCTGGCCGATGACGTCCAGCACGGCGTTGCGGTCCAGCCCGGCGCGGCCGGCGTAGCTCATGGCCTCGGCGACGCCCATGATGGTGCCGGCGATGACGATCTGGTTGACCATCTTGGTGTGCTGGCCGGCGCCCGCCGGGCCGAGCAGGGCGATGGTCTTGCCCATGGCCTGGAACACCGGCAGCACGGCGTCGAAATCCTCCTGCCGGCCGCCGCACATGATGGCGAGCGTGCCCTCGCGCGCCCCGACGTCGCCGCCCGACACCGGCGCATCCAGCGCATGCAGCGCCCGCATCTCGGCATCCTGGGCAATCCTGGCGGCCAGCGACGGCGAGCTGGTGGTCATGTCGATCAGGTAGCTGCCCGGTCGGGCATGGCTCAGGATGCCGCCGTCGCCGTAATAGGTCTCTTCCACATCCTGCGGGTAGCCGACCATGGTGATGATGACGTCACAGGCTGCCGCCAGCGCCGCCGGCGACTCCTGCCACACCAGCCCGTCGGCAATCAGCCCTTCGGCGCGCGCCTTGGTGCGGGTGTAGCCGTGCACCGGGAAGCCCGCCTTCATCAGGTTGCGCGCCATGGACGCGCCCATGATGCCGAGGCCGATGACCCCGACCGTATTCCCGGTGGTGATTCCGACCGCCATGGTCCGCTATGCTCCGCCAGTGGATGCGCCGACCGCCGCCGAGCGGCGCCGTGCAGGAACAACAACTATAAGGGATTTCCCATGGCCGACAAACCGGTTCTCCTGCTCTCCCGCCGCCTGCCGGAGCCGGTGGAGGCACGGGCCGCCCGCGACTGGAATGCCCGCCTGAACCCGCAGGACCGCCCCTATACCGGCAGCGAGCTGGTGGAGGCCGCCGCCGCCTGCGATGCCGACGCCTTGCTGGTCACCCCCACCGACCGCCTGACGGCCGAGGTCATCGCCGCCCTGCCGGCGCGGGTGCGAGCCATCGCCACCTTCTCCGTCGGTTACGATCACATCGACCTGGCGGCGGCGCGGGCGCGCGGGCTGGTGGTCACCAATACCCCCGAGGTGGTGACCGAGGCGACGGCCGACATCGCCCTGCTGTGCCTGCTGGGCGCGGCCCGGCGGGCGTGGGAGGGCGAGACGCTGGTGCGCGAGGGCCGCTGGACCGGCTGGACTCCGACCCAGTTGCTCGGCATGCACCCCGGCGGCAAGCGGCTGGGCATCCTCGGCATGGGGCGCATCGGCATGGCGGTGGCACGGCGGGCGGCGGCCTTCGGCATGCGCCTGCACTACACCAAGCGCACCCGCCTGTCGGCGGCGGAGGAACAGGTTCTCGGCCTGATCTGGCACGACACGGCGGAAAGCCTGCTGGCGGTGTCGGACTTCCTCTCGGTCCACATGCCGGGGTCGGCCGAGAATCGCCACTTCCTCAACGCGGAGCGGCTGGCCCTGCTGCCTCCGGGGGCAGTGGTGGTCAATACGGCCCGCGGCACGGTGATCGACGACGCCGCCCTGATCGACGCCCTGCGCAGCGGCCGGGTGGCGGCGGCGGGGCTTGATGTCTACGACGGCGAGCCGGCGGTCAACCCCGGCTACCTCGACCTGCCCAGCGCCTTCCTGCTGCCGCACCTGGGCACGGCAACGCTGGAAACCCGCACCGCCATGGGCATGCGGGCGCTGGACAATCTGGATGCGGTATTCCGCGGCGCCCCGGCGCCGGACCGGGTGGCCTGACGGCGCGGCATAGCACAGAGCGCCCCGGTCGATCAGGCGCCAGAACCAGCCAGGGAGCGGTGAGTCCCCTCACCGCTCCCTGAACGGCGCGACTGCGCCGCGCGGCCCCTGCCTTGAAATCAGGCCGTGCGCTGGATCAGGTGGTAGCCGAAGGAGGTTTCCACCACGCCCGAGGTCTCGCCCGGTTCCATGGCGAAGGCGGCCTTTTCGAATTCCGGCACCATGGCGCCGCGCGGGAAGAAGCCGAGGTCACCGCCTTCCTGGCCCGAGGGGCAGTCGGAGTGCTTCTGGGCCAGTTCGGCGAAGCTGGCGCCGCCGTCGATCTGGGCCTTCAGGGACTCGATCTCGGCCTTCGCCTCGTCCTTGCTGCGGCTGGCGGTCGAGCGCATGGAGCCGACGTACATCAGCAGGATGTGCGACGCGCGGACCTGGGAGGGGGACATGGCAAACACTCCGTAATGGGTTCGAAGGCCCGTTGTCCCCGATCCGGCGGCGCGCCGCAACCCCAAACCGGCAGGGGGTTCGGGGTCAGCCGCGCGCCGGCAGCACCTCGATGTCATCCAGTCCGACGAAGCCCTGCCCGGCCTGATCGCGGAACACCTTGAACACCTTTTCCGTCACCGCGTTGCTGGTGCTGAAGTCGGCATGGGCGCGGGTGAGCGCGGCGCGATAGACGTCGCGCAGGGCGGCATCGTCCAGCCCCTCGCTGCTTTCCCGCCGCAGGTAGTCGTGCATGCGCTTGAGGATGTGCAGGCGGTTCACCCGCACCACGTGGGCGTCGTAGGGCACGCCGAGGAAATCGAAGATCTCTTCCGCCGCCGACAGGCGGGAAAAGGTGTCGAGGAAGGTGCTCATGACGGGGACCTCCGGGGGTTGAGGGTCGGTTGAACGGGTCAGGACGGCAGCGCGATGCGGGGCGCAGCCGCCGCCTCGCCGCCGTGGCCGAGGCAGGCGCCGTCGCAGGGCTCGCCGCACAGGTGATGGTCCTGCGGATCGGGGCGGGCGAGCAGCGCGGCGCTGGCGCCGGCATCGTCGGTGAGCAGGTGCGGCGCCACCCGCGCCAGCTTGTCTTCCAGCTCGGAGATGCGGTCGAGCATGCAGGCCAGCGCCTTGCCGACCGGATCGGGCATCAGGTGGTGGTCGAGGTCGATGCCGGCGACGGCCGGGCGCTTGCGGTCCTCCGGCCAGACGATGCGGCCGGGAATGCCGACCACCGTCATGGCCGGCGGCACGTCGCCGATGACCACCGAATTGGCGCCGATGCGGGCGCCGCGGCCGATGCGGTTGGCGCCCAGGATCTTCGCCCCCGCCCCCACCAGCACGCCGTCCTCCAGCGTCGGGTGGCGCTTGCCCTTGCTGAGGGAGGTGCCGCCGAGGGTGACGCCCTGGTACAGCGTCACGTCGTCGCCGATCTCCGCCGTCTCGCCGATCACCACGCCGGCGCCGTGGTCGACGAAGAAGCGCCGGCCGATGGTGGCGCCGGGGTGGATGTCCACATTGGTGACCAGCCGGCCGAGGAAGGCCAGAAACCGCGCCGTGAAGCGGAAGCCGCGCCGCCACAGGCCATGGGTCAGGCGGTGGATCATCACCGCATGCAGACCGGGGTAGGTGAACAGCACCTCCAGCCGGCCGCGCGCCGCCGGGTCGCGGGCGAGCACGCTGTCCACGTCCTCCCGCAGCAGGGCGAACAGGCCGGGCAGCGGCGGGCGCGAGGCAGCGGCGGAGGCGGCGGGATCGTCGGTCATGGCGGGAACGGCCGTCATCAGTTGGTCCTCCGCGAGGCGGGCTCGGCGCCGCGCAGGTCGACCGCCGCCTCCGCCACCGCCACGGTGTCGAGGAAGAAGCGCTTGAGGTCGTCCGGCGACGGCGGTCGCTTGGTCTCGGCGGCGTGCTGGCGGACGCGGGCGAGCATGGCGCGGCCCTGCGCCTCTTCCACCGCCAGGCCGATGTCCTGGCAGGCGTTGAGGACGGCGGCGAGGCCGGAGTGCTTGCCCAGCACCACCCGGTGCGATCGCCCCAGCTCCGCCGGGTCCACCGCCTGATAGTTGGCCGGGTCGCGCAGCAGGCCGGCGACGTGGATGCCGCTTTCATGGGTGAAGATGGCGTCGCCGACGATGGACTTGTTCACCGGCACCGGCCGTCCTGACGCCTGCGCCACCAGCGCCGATACCTGCGGCAGGGCGCGCGGCTGCACGCCGGTGGGGCGCTGGTGGAGATGGTGAAGCGCCATCACCACCTCCTCCAGCGGCGCGTTGCCGGCCCGCTCGCCCAGGCCGTTGACGGTGGTCGACACATGAGTCGCGCCCCCCATCACCGCAGCCAGGGAGTTCGCGGTGGCGAGGCCGAGGTCGTCGTGGGCGTGGATTTCCAGCTCCAGCCCCGTCGCCGCCCGCAGCCGCTGGAACACGGCGCGGGTGGAGAACGGGTCCATGATGCCGAGGGTGTCGGCGAAGCGGTAACGGCGGGCGCCGGCCTTCTCCGCCGCCTCGATCACCCGCAGCACGAAGTCGGGGTCGGCGCGGCTGGAATCCTCGCCCCCCACCGCCACCGCAAGGCCGAGGTCGCAGGCCTGCCGCACCAGCCGGTCCACCTGCGCCAGCACCCAGGCCCGGTCGCGGCCGAGCTTGTTGCGGATCTGCTGGTCGGACACGCTGACCGACAGGTTCACCATCGGCACGCCACATCCATAGGCGGCCGTCAGGTCGGCATCCAGCATGCGGCACCAGGCGATGGGCGTCGGGCCGAGCCGCAGGGCGACGATGGAACGGATGTCGTCCTGTTCCTCCGCCCCCATGGCGGGGATGCCGACTTCCATTTCCGGCACCCCGGCCTCGGCCAGGGCGGTGGCGATGGCCAGCCGTTCCAGGCTGGTGAAGGCAACGCCGGCGGTCTGCTCGCCGTCGCGCAGGGTGGTGTCGTTCATCACGATGGGGGTGAAGGCCATGGCCGCGCCCTCCCGGGTCACAGGGTGATCAGCTGTAGGCGGGCTGGAAGCTCTCCGCCTGCGGGGCGCTCTTGTCCCAGAACGGCGACAGGCTGCGCAGCCGGTCGATGATGCCGGGCACGGCGGCGATGGTGGCGTCGATCTCCGCCTCCGTCGTCTCGCGCGACAGCGAGAAGCGGGTGGCGCCGTGGGCCGCCGTGAAGGGCACGCTCATCGCCCGCATGACGTGGCTCGGCTCCAGCGACCCCGAGGTGCAGGCCGACCCCGACGAGGCGGCGATGCCCAGGCGGTTGAGGAACAGCAGGATGGCCTCGCCCTCGATGTACTCGAAGGCGATGTTGCAGGTGTTGGGCAGGCGGTTGGCGGCATCGCCGGTGACGAAGCAGTGCGACACCTGCGACACGATGCCCTGCTCCAGCTTGTCACGCAGGGCCCGGACGCGGGTGTTCTCCTCCTCCATGTGCGTCAGCGCCAGCTCGCAGGCCTTGCCGAGGCCGATGATGCCGGTGGTGTTCTCTGTGCCGGCGCGCCGGTCGCGTTCCTGGTGGCCGCCGCGGATCATCGGCCGGAAGCGCACGCCGCGGCGCACGTACAGCGCGCCGATGCCCTTCGGGCCGTGCAGCTTGTGGCCGGACAGCGACAGGAAATCCACCTCCGTCTGAGCCAGGTCGAGCGGGATCTTGCCCACCGCCTGCACCGCGTCGGTGTGGAACAGGGCGCCGACCTTCTTCGCCATGGCCGCCAGTCGCGGGATGGGGAAGATGGTGCCGGTCTCGTTGTTGGCCCACATGAAGGAGACGATGGCCGTCTTCTCCGACAGCGCCTTGCCATAGGCCTCGATATCCAGCCGGCCGAGGCTGTCCACCGGGATGACGTGCAGCACATAACCCTCGTGCTTGGCCAGGTACTCGCACAGGGACAGGATGGCCGGATGCTCCACCGCCGAGGTGATGATCTCGTTGCGGCCGACCTGCGTCTTCAGGGCCGACAGGATGGCGGCATTGTCGCTTTCCGTGCCGCCGGAGGTGAACACGATCTCGGTGTCGTGCTCGGCGCCCAGCAGCGCCTTGACCTGTTCCCGCGCCCAGCGCACGGCCTTGCCGACATCGGCGCCGAAGCTGTGGATGGAGGACGGGTTGCCGAACTGCTCGGTGAAGAACGGCAGCATGGCCTCCACCACGCGCGGATCGACGCGGGTGGTGGCGTTGTTGTCGAGGTAGATGCCCTTGGGCGCGGCGGTCACGGCGGTCATGGCGTGTCCCTTTCTCGGCTCGCGGGGGGTCGGGGGATCAGGCGTCAGGCGCTGGCGAGGGCGGTGTGCGGAATGACGCGGAGCGGCCGCCCCACCTTCTCCATCACCGCCGCCTGCACGCCCTGGATGGTGATGGAACTCATCTGGCAGCCGACGCAGGTGCCCGACAGCTTCACCACCACCGTGTCGCCGTCCACATCCACCAGTTCGATGTCGCCGCCGTCGCGCTGCAGCTGCGGGCGGATGTCCTCAATGGCGGCCTGGATGAGGGTGATCTTCTGCAGGTTGGTGAGGCCGGCCGGCCGCGCCTTCTCCGCCTGGGCGGCGAGCGGGCTGACCTGCACCGGGGCGGAGGTGCCGGGCTTCTTCACCACGATGGGGCTGGCCGGTGCCTTGGGCGACGGCGCGGCACCGACGGAGAAGGCCTCCGCCGCCGCCAGCGCGCCCTCGGCGACCATGGCGGCGTTGATTTCGGCCAGGGCTTCCTCGATCTTCTCGTGGCAGGTCTTGCAGCTGCCGCCGGCCTTGGTGTAGGCGGTGACCTGGTCGAGGGTGGTGAGGCCGTTGGTGCGGACGGCGCGCTCGACCATGCCGTAGTCGATGCCGAAGCACTTGCACAGCAGCGCCCCTTCCTCGTGGTCGTCCTCGTCCAGCTCGACGCCCTTGTAGTTGGCGATGGCGGCGCGCAGGGCTTCCGCCCCCATGACCGAGCAGTGCATCTTCTCCGGCGGCAGGCCGCCCAGGAAGTCGGCGATGTCCTGGTTGGTGACGGCCAGCGCCTCGTCCACCGTCTTGCCGATGATCAGTTCCGTCAGCGCCGACGACGACGCGATGGCCGAGCCGCAGCCGAAGGTCTGGAAGCGGGCCTCGGTGATGACGTGGGTGGCTTCATCCACCTTGATCATCAGGCGCAGCGCGTCGCCGCAGGAGATGGAGCCGACCTCGCCGACGCCGTTGGCATCGCTCAGCACGCCGGCGTTCTTCGGATCGAAGAAGTATTCCTTGACCTTGTCGGTGTAGTTCCACATGGCGGGGGCCTTCCTGTCTACGTGTCGTCTTCGCGGGCGGTCGGGCGGGCGGTGTGTGGGGCCGGGCGCGGGTCAGCCGCTCAGCAGGAGAACGACTTGCCGCAGGAGCACTTGTCGGCCGCCTGCGGGTTGTCGAACACGAAGCCGGAGCCCGAGATGTCTTCCACGAAATCCAGCCGCGCGCCGGCCAGCAGCGGGGCGCTGTCGGCGTCGACGAACACCTTGACGTCGTCCAGGTCGATGACGGTGTCGGACTGCTCGGCGGCCGCCACCAGGCCCATGCGGTACTGGTAGCCGGAGCAGCCGCCGGCCGAGACCATGATCCGCAGGCCGGCGGCCGGCGCGGCGGTATCGCCCTTGCCGAGCACGCGACGGATGGCATCCACAGCGTTCGAGGTCACGTCGAGCATTGCATCATCCTCCGTGGGGGAAACCTCTGCCGGAGGAAAAGCAAGCCGGATGCCAAGTTCTAAGTGCTTGATATGGAAGGTGTAGGCGCCCGCGGCCGGTGATCGGTTCCCGACAACGGCGGGGCTGTGTCGCATTCACGACATGAAACACGCACGGATCGTGAGGGTATTACAGCGCCTTCGTCAGGAAGACCGACAGCGGGTCGGGACGGTAGGCGGCGAACGGCTCGCAGGGGATGAAGCCAGCCGCCCGATACAGCGCGATGGCAGGGGCGAACGCGGCCCCCGTCTCCAGGCTCAGCCGCGCAAGTCCGGCCTCCCGCGCCGCGGCCTCGACCTGTTGCAACAGGGCCCGCGCGACCCCGAGCCGCCGCGCCTGGGGGCGGACGTACATGCTCTTCACCTCGCCGAGCCCTCCGTCGTGGCGATAGAGTGCCCCGCAGCCGAGGAGATCGGCCCGCTGGGTCCGGGCGACGAAGAAGGAGACCCGCGGGTCGGCCAGACGCTCGACCGGGAAGGCATGACGGCTCCTGGGATCGGGCGTGGTGGCGGCGGAAAGGGCCAGCCACTCGCGGATCAGGTCGGAGACCGGCGGGTCGAGCGGGTCTGCGGAGGTGATGGTGAAGGACGACATGCGGCGAGCCCCCGGAGCTAGTTGCCGGAGATTGCCATGAATCGCGGTCGATGGGTATAAGCGCCTACTCCGCCGCCACGCGCGCCGCCTCCGCCAGGGTCGCCAGCGGGTCGCCGGTTTCGGGGCCGAAGCAGTGGGCGAAGTCGGTGCAGACCTCGCAGTTGGGGGCCTTGCAGATGAGGATGCCTTCGCGCTGGCAGAGCTGGCGGTAGAAGAACTTCTTCCACTTCATGTTCTGCACGTTCAGCGCCGCCAGGGGGCGGAAGTGGCGGGTCAGCAGGGCCGACAGCTCGTCGCGGCGGGTCAGGCCGAGGTCCTGCCACAGGTGATTGGCCCCGAGCGAGCGGCGGGCCACCAGCGCCGCCATCCACGCCGAGCGGATGTTGTGAGGATCGCTGCGGTGATCCAGCAGCAGCTGGACGAGGTCCTCTTCCTCCAGCGCCGCGGCGGTGTCCGGCACCGCCGTCGGGGGGTCGGCGAGGATGTCCTCGCAGCCGGGGAAGTGGAGGTCGACCAGCAGGGTCAAGGTGTCCGGCGCGAGACCCGTGCCGTCGGCAAGGGTCCGCGCCGGATCACCACGACAGACGGCGATCACGCAGGCGAAGACATGGCGGTCGACGTACTCCCCCAAGCCACCGCTCGCCATGAGCCTGCGATACACCGTCTGCGTCATGTGCCGTCTCCGCTTCAGGCCGCGGCGGCGGCGTGGGTCTGACAGTTGGCGCCGCAGACGGCGGCGCAGCTGTTGCAGCCGATGCACTTGCCGGAATTGGCCACCGTCATGACCTTGCGCTCGATCTCTTCATCGTCGTCGAAGGGGTCGCACAGCTCGCCCTCGTCGTTGACGCCCTTCAGCTCCAGCACGCCCTGGGTACACACCTTGAAGCAGCGGCCGCAGCCGATGCACGAGGCCATGTTGATGCTTTCGATGTACTTCGGTTCCCAGGGCGTCCCGTCGCGGGTCGCATAAGTCACGTTGGCCATGGCTTTACCCCTCTCGATGGCCCCATTTTCGAGGCCGTTTGCAGTTCTGTCTCTCTCCGGCGACGGTTCTCTCAGCCCGCCGCCGCCTCCAGCGCCTTCAGCTTCGCCCGCGCGGCCATGAGGGCGGCGTGGGCGTCGTAGGTCGCCTGCGCCACCGCCGGGATCTTCTCCCAGTCGGTCGGCAGTTCCTCCGACAGGTCGTGCAGGTTCATCTTCGCCGTGGTGGCGCGGGCCGAGAGCTTCTTCAGCTCCGCCTTCAGGTCGTCGATTTCCGACATGCCGCCGTCCTCCTCACTCGTCCGCCACCTGCGGGTACTTCTCGATCCACTTCACGGCGTCGGCGACCAGCTTCTCGCCGGCGTCGTTCAGCTTCTCGAAGGTCTCGAAGCCGAAGCGGTGGACGTCGCGCAGGGACTTCACCACCGCCACCAGCCGGCCGGTGGTCATGATGAGGCGGCCGAAACCCTCGTGGCTCATCTTCATCATCGGGCTGCACATGCGGCCGGTGCGGCGTTCCACCAGCAGGCCGACGGCGGCGTAGAACATCTCGATCCGCCACAGGATGTCCGGGTCGGGGTCGCCGATGATGGGGATTTCGCGCCGCTGTTCCTTGGTGACGATGAAGTCGGCCAGCAGGGCGGCGTCGTCCTTGCGCTCCCAGGTGCCGTAGCTGTCGTGGGCGCGGATCTGGCGCACCAGTTCCTTCACGAAATCGCCGTCGAGGCCGGCCTCCAGAACGTCGGTGGTCATGTCAGTCAGTCCTCCATGAAGCTCATGTCGCGGTCGTCGGTCTGGGCGAGCGCCTTGCGCAGCCACGGCGGCGGCGCGCCGTTCAGCATGCCGACCATGCGGTCGAGCACCACCGTGATGGGCTCCGGCTGCGGCAGCTTGATCGGGTGCACCTTGGCCTGCACCACGCGCGCCGCCGCCGGCCCGCCGATGGCCTTCACGAACAGGATGGTGCAGCCGCCCAGCGCCGCTACCTTGCCGGCGATGCGGTCGTCGCCGTCCTCGGAATGCTTGCCTTCCTCGTTGCTGGTGTTGTCGAACTGCATGGCTTCGAGGAAGCGGTAGCCGTCCTTGGAGACTTCATAGACGGCGATGTTGCGGGCGCTGGCGAAATGCGCGTCGCAGGTCTTCATGTCCTGGGTGGTGAAGGCGATCTTCATGGTGCCCCTCTTGCGGTCGGCGCCGGCGGCATCGGCCGGCGCGGAGTGCTCAACCAGCCGCAGCGTGCGAACCGCCATGGCGATCCTCCTGCCAGTCCTGCGGGCTGTGGGCGTGCTGGCTGTCGATGAAGGTGTTGGCGATGCTGCACACCAGCTCCCGCGTGCCGCGATAGCCGATCAGCGTCTGGTGGCTCGCCCCGATGCGATCGAACTGCGGGAAGCCGACGCGCACCAGCGGCAGGCCCAGGCGCTCGCTGGCCTGGCGGCCGTGGCTGTGGGTCACCAGCAGGTCGGCGCCGGTGGCCGCCGCCCCTTCCTCCAGGTCCCACAGGTCGCCGACGATGATCTGCGCGCACGGCAGCCGTTCCAGGTGCGGCGCCGGCACGGTGGTCACCACCGTCGCCAGCTCCGCCCCCAGGTCGGTGAACAGGCGCCCGACCGCCCACAGCAGGTCGGGCTCGGCGGCCAGCGCGATCTTCTTCTGGCCGAAGTGGAAGTGGCCGTCGAGCATGGCGTCCACCAGTTGGCTGCGCTGGCGGCGGTACTTGCGCGGCACCGGCTGGCCGGAGATGTCCGACAGCGCCACCATCAGGCGGTCCACCGCATCCAGGCCGGTCAGGCTGTCGAAGAAGCGCGTCGGCACGCCGGTGCGCGCCTCCAGCCGCTCGGCCGAGATGCGCATGTGCTCGCCCACCGCGATGGTGGCGACGGAGCGGTGCATGCGCCCCATGTCCTCCAGCGTGGTGCCGCCGTAGGTGGTGGGCACGTAGCGGCCCGGAACGTGGCCGTCCAGCGACCCCGCCAGGTCCGGCAGCACGATGGCCTCCAGCCCGAAGGCGGCGACCATGTCGCGCAGCTCCTCGACGTCGCCGGGCGTCATGTGGCAGCCGGCGAGGATGTTCACCTGCCGCAAGGCGCGGGTGCCATCGGCGGCCGGCACGAAGGCGTCGATGATCGCCGCCACCGCCTTGCCCCAGCCTTCCTGCATGCCGCCGGCGAAGTCGGGCGTGGCGGCAAACACCAGTTCGCAGTCGCCCAGCGCCTCGGCATTGCGGGCCTTGATTACGCGGATGTCGGCGCCGGTGTCCTCGCCGCGGGTTTCGGTCAGGCCGGTGGAGCAGATGCCGATGATGCGCGGCTTCGCCCGCTTGGAGATGTTGAGGACCGCCTGCTCCACGTTGTCCATACCGCCGAGGATGGTGGTCACCTCGTTCATGGCGGTGGTCTGGAACGGGATGGCTTCCTTGAAGTGGCGTACCAGCAGCACGAGGCCGAAGGCGGTGCAGCCCTGGCTGCCGTGGAACAGCGGCAGGCAGCCGTCCAGCCCCAGGTAGGCCATGGCCGCACCCAGCGGCGCCGACATCTTCAGCGGGTTGGTGGAGGCCGACTTGCGGGCGATGACGAACTTGTCGGAGTGCTTCTGCATGGCCTCAGCCCTCCCCGCCGCTGGTTCGGACTTGGCCCTGCTCGTCCCACGGCGCGTCCTTCTGGATCAGCGCCCACATGGGGTTGTTGATGGCCTTGTCGAGCTGGCGCACCAGTTCCACCATGCCGACATAGCCGGCGTAGGCGTAATGGCGCTCCTGGTTGATGTCGAGCCAGGGGCGGCGGGCCTTCAGGGCGATGAACTGGGTGCGGCCGCCCGACAGCATGATGTCGGCCTCGCCGTCTTCCAGCATGCGGTACATCTCGGGCGCCGGGATCTGGCCGACCAGGGCGCTTTCATCGCCGTCCATGAGGTCGAGCGCGCGGGCCTTGTCGTTGGCGGTGGCTTTGCGGACGCTGGTGCGGATCACCTCCATCCCCACCTCATGCAGGGCGGAGATCACCGACCAGCTCTTGTGACCACCGGTGTAGAGCAGCACCTTGCGGCCCTCCAGGCGCGGGCGGAAGGCGCGGATGGCGGCCCAGGCCTTGTCTTCCTCCTCGGCGATCAGCGCCTCGGTGCGGTCGGTCAGGTCGGCCGGCGCGCCGCGCTCCACCAGCATGCGCGCCATGGTGCGCAGCACGTCGGAGGTGTCCTCGATGCCGTAGAAGCTGCCCTCGAAGTAGGGGATGCCCCAGCGTTCCTGCATCTTGCGGCCGACGTTGATCATGGCCTGGGAGCACACCATCATGTTCACCCGCGCCCGGTGCGCCGTCGCCACGTCCTGGAACCTGGCGTCGCCGGTGATGCAGGCGCGCAGGCGGATGCCGAGCTTTTCCAGCAGCGGCTTCACCTGCCACAGCTCGCCCGACAGGTTGTATTCGCCGATGATGTTGACGTCGGTCGGGCCGGCGTCGTCGGGCTCCACCGTGCCGATGACGTAGTCGAGCAGCGCCTCGCCGCCCAGCTTGTTGCCGAGGTTTTTCGATCCGACGAAGCCCGGCGCGTTCACCGGCACCACCGGGCGGCCGAACTTCTCGGTCGCGGCCTCGCAGACCTTCTCGATGTCGTCACCGATGAGAGCGGGGACGCAGGTCTGGTAGACGAACACCGCCGGCGGGTCGCGGTCGGCGATGACGTCGCGGATGGCCTTCCACAGCTTCTTCTCGCCGCCGTAGACCACGTCCAGCTCGCCCATGTCGGTGGTGAAGCCCATGCGGTAGAGCTGCGACCCCGACGACGCGGCATGGCGGTTGTCCCACGCATTGCCGAGGCAGGCGATGGGCCCGTGGACCAGATGCACGACGTCGGTGATGGGCTGCAGGGCGATCAGCGCACCGTCATAGGCGCAGCCGCCGGCGGCGGCGCCGGGCGTCAGGCCCTTGGTGGTGCACCCCTTCTTGCGCTCGGCGGCGCTCTTGGCCTGGTTCTTGTCGCAACCGGGCTCGTTGAAGAGGTCCTGGATCTTCTCTTTCAGCATTGGCGGCGTCCTCCGGGGCTGGGGGAGTGGTCCCGAGGTGGTACCGCCAGGGAAAGCAACCCTCATGCCAGAGCAGGAAGGCTGCAATATCAACAGGTTGAGCCAAGGCCCCTGTGTCGCATCCCGGCCATTGTCGGATGTCGTACACGGCCGGCCGACAGACAGACCACGGGCCCGGCGCCAGGGTGGCGGCCGGGCCCGTGGCCGGTGGCAGTAGTGCGGGGAGGATCAGGCCGCCTGGATGCGGGCCAGGAAGCTTTCCACCGACTGGCCGAGGGTGCGGGCCTGCTGCTTCAGGCCGCCGGCGCGGCCGTGCACCTCGTCGGAGGCATTGCTGGTCAGTTCCGCCGCCGACGACACGCCGACGATGCTGCGGCTGACATCCGCCACGCCGTGGGACGCCTGCTGGATGTTGCGGGCGATTTCCGCCGTGGCGGCGTGCTGCTCTTCCACCGCCGAGGAAATGCCGGCGGAGATGCCGTTCATCTCTTCGATGGTGGCGGCGATTTCCCGCATGGCATCGACGGCGCGGTTGGTTTCCTTCTGGATGTCGGTGATCTGGTTGGCGATCTCTTCCGTCGCGCGGGCGGTCTGGGTGGCGAGGCTCTTCACCTCGTTCGCCACCACGGCGAAGCCCTTGCCGGCCTCGCCGGCGCGCGCCGCCTCGATGGTGGCGTTGAGCGCCAGCAGGTTGGTCTGCGAGGCCACGTCGGTGATCAGCTGCACGATCTGGCCGATGCGGTCGGCGGCGACGGCCAGGCCGCTGATGGTGGTGTTGGTGCTTTCCGCCTGGGCCACGGCGCGGGCGGCAATTTCCGACGACTTCTGCACCTGACGGCCGATTTCCGACACCGAGGCCGACAGTTCCTCGGTGGCCGAGGCGACCGACTCGACGTTGGTCGACGCCTGGGTGGAGGCCGCCGCCACCTCGGCCGACTGGCCGGTGGTCTGGGCCGCCGCCGCCGACAGGGTGGAGGCGGTTTCCGACAGGTGGTGGGCGGCATCGTCCACTTCCGCCACCAGGGCGGTGACGTCGCGCTGGAACTCGGCGGTCAGGGCGTCGATGCGGGCGGCGCGCTCGCTGCGGCGGCGTTCCTCCTCGCGCTCGCGGGCCAGGGCGGCGTCGCGCTCGATGGCGTTCTCCTTGAACACCTCCAGGGCGCGGGCGAAGGCGCCCAGTTCGGTCTTCAGCTCGGTGCCCTCGACGACCACGGAGGTGTCGCCGGTGGCCAGCCGCTGCATGTCCGCCGTCAGCTCCGCCAGCGGCCCGACGATGGAGCGGCGCAGCAGCAGCGAGGCCAGCACAGCCACCACCAGCAGAACGGCCGCAACCGCCGCCAGCACCGTGGCGCGGCTCCAGAAGGCGTGCTCGATGTCGTCAATGTAGACGCCGGTGGCGGCGAACAGGTCGGTGCCGGCGATGGGGAAGACGTAGGCCATCTTGGGCGACGGCTCGGTCTGGTTGGGCTTGGGGAACCAGTAGGTGACGGTGCCGCCGCCGGCGCGGGCCTTCTGCACCATCTCGGCCACGTAGAGCTTGCCGGTGGTGTCGGCGATGCCGCTGCGGTCCTTGCCGAGCAGCGACGGATTGTGCGGGTGCATGCGCATCACCGCGTCGTAGCCGTAGAGGAAGAAGTACTCGTTGTCGCCGAAGCGGGCGCCCTTCATGGCTTCCGCCAGCGCCTCCACGTCAAGCGCGCCGTCGGCGCCGCGGGCGGCCTGCACCGCCGCGGTGACCGTGGAGGACGCCACCGAGCGCAGCATCTCCTCGCGCTCCGACAGCATCACCGACTTGATCATCACCAGTCCGATGGCCGAAGCGGCAACCACGCCGACGGCCGCCACGATCACCGGCAGCCACAGGCGGCGGGCAATCGAGAATTTCTCAAGCAGCATTGTTCCGATCTTCTTTCGGGTGAACCGGCCGGGCCCGCGCCGCCGGCAGGTCCGGGAAACCCGCCGCACGTGCCTACGCCCTTCGGCGGAAGCTCTACCGCGAAATAGGTGACGACGAAAGTCGGCTTTGCCACTGGTATGCGGAAGAACCGCGCATATACCTTTTAGCCGTAAAGGAACCGAAGACGGTGATTTCCGGTACCTGCGGCCGCACCGTTGGCACCGGCCGGGCGAGGCCTCATCCGTACTTCCGAATGAAGCCTTCGACGCCGAGGGTGCGGAAATCCGGCAGTGCCTCCGTCAGGCGCTCGTGGTCCCAGTGCCACCAGGCGATGCGCTTCAGCGCCCGCTGGACGTCGGGCGGAAAGCGCTCGCGCAGGGGGCGGGCCGGCACGCCGGCGACGATGGTGTAGTCCGGCACGTCGCGGGTGACCACCGCCCCGGCGCCGATCACCGCCCCGGTGCCGATGCTGAGGCCGCCCATGATGGTGGCGCCATGGCCGATCCAGACGTCGTGGCCGATGGTCAGCGGCTGCGACCGCCGCCAGCCGAAGAAGGCATCATCGTCCGGCCCCATGCCGTACATGGCGCTGCGGTACTGGAAGTGATGCATGCTCGGCCGGTCGACGGGATGCTGGCCGGGGTTCAGACGCACCGCGGCGGCGATGTTCACGAACTTGCCGACGGTGGTGTAGATGACCTCGCAATCCTCGCCGATGTAGCTGTAATCGTCGAAGGTGGTTTCCGCCAGCCGGGTGCGGGCGCCGACCTCGCAATAGCGGCCGAAGGAACAGTCGCGCACCTCCGCCGCCGGGTGGATGAACGGCGCGACGCTCAGGGTTTTCGGCATGATTTCGTGCATGGCCATGGGCTTACAGGAACATCTTGCGAAGGCGCTGCGAGGCGACGTCGATCAGCGACACGGTCAGGATGATGATCAGCATCACCGCCGCCGTCTCGGCGTAGTAGAAGCCGCGGATGTATTCCCACAGCACCTGGCCGATGCCGCCGGCCCCGACGATGCCCAGCACGGTGGCGGAACGCACATTGCTTTCAAAGCGGTAGAGGCTGTAGCTGATCCACAGCGGGATGACCTGCGGGATGACGCCGAACACCACTTCCTGCAGCCAGCCGGCGCCGGTGGCGCGGATGCCTTCGATGGGGCGCGGGTCCACCGCCTCCACCGCCTCGGAGAACAGCTTGGCGAGGATGCCGGTGGTGTGGATGAACAGCGCCAGCACGCCGGCGAACGGCCCGAGACCCACCGCCACCACGAACAGCATGGCGAAGACCATCTCGTTGATGGCGCGGAAGGCGTCCATCAGGCGGCGCACCGGCTGATAGACCCACCACGGCACCATGTTTTCCGACGACAGGATGCCGAAGGGAATGGACAGCACGATGGAGAGGAAAGTGCCCCACACGGCGATCTGCACCGTGATGACCATTTCCTCCAGGTACATCTGCCACTCGCCGAAGGCAGGCGGGAAGAAGCCCTCGGCGAAGCGCACCATGTTGGGCCAGTACTGCACCAGGGCGCCGGGGCGCATGTCCGCCCCCTCCCACGACCAGGCCAGCACCGTCAGGATGGCGGCCCAGCCCAGGTAGTATCCGAGCGACCGCTTGAGGTCGCGGCGCGGCGGCTCCAGGCTCTGCACGGTGCGTCGGCGGGCGAAGGCGGCGGTCATGGCGGGGATCTCCGGCACGGGGCGCTGAAAAGGGACGGCGCCGCTCCCGCCTGAGATACCGTGTCGGGCGTCAAGTCGGGACGAAGGGGCGGCGGGTTTTCATG
>NZ_BAAAEP010000028.1:62199-62903 GCF_039523075.1 Caenispirillum bisanense | reverse complement strand
CCAGCACGTCGGGCGGCGGCGCTGGCGGCCTGTCCGGCGCCGGCGGAGATCCTGTTCGACCACCGGCCGGCGCTGACCGCCGCCCGTGCCGCCCATCCCGCCCACGCCGCCGTCATGGCGGTGGAGGAGCGCGACCTGTTCGCCCACGAGGGCATCGACGAGGCCATCGAGGCGGCGCTGCTGCCGGAGGTGCCGCTGCCCGGCGGCGCCCGCCTGATCATCGAACCGACCGCCGCCCTGGTGGCCGTGGACGTCGGCGCCGGCCCGCTCGCACCCGCCGAGGCCAATGGGGCGCCGGCGGCGGCGGGGGTCGGCCAGCTGGACCTGCGCGGCCTGGCCGGCCAGATCGTCTGCGACTTCGTGCCTGACCCCCGCGACAAGGCCCGCCGCCAGCTGCTGGAGGGCCTGCGGCGACGGCTTGCGGCGGCGGTGCTGCCGACCCATCTTGCCGGCGTCTCGCCCCTTGGGCTGGTGGAACTGCGCCGCGACCGCGGCCCGGTGCCGCTGGCCGACCTGCTGGGCGATGGTCGCGGCGGCCTGTCCGCCGTCTCGGTCGCCCTGGCGGCGCTGCGGCGGGCGGTGTGGCAGGCGCGGGCGCAGCCGGCCGGCGGGCCGCTTGCCCTGGAGGCGCCGGCCGCCGTCGTCACCGCCCTGCGCGGCCCGCTGGCGCCGGGGCCCCCCCCGGCCCCGGGCCCCCCCTTCCC